>NZ_JAGIXF010000070.1:0-34216 GCF_021483755.1 Burkholderia sp. WTPI3
CGAAGGCACGGTGGTCGGCGTGAGCTTTCTTTGGGGCTGCGTGGATCTGCCGTTCATCAGCCATGTGCTGCACACCGCTCAGCATACGGACCCGATTGTTGCGGGCGTGCCCTGGGGCACGCGCAACACGATCCGTACGCGCTCGAACAACACCGTCGAGCTGGACGACCGGGAGGGCCAGGAACACATCAAGGTCGCGACCGAGCACGGCAAGTCGCAGCTCAATCTCGGGCATATGGTCGACCGCAGCCTGGGCGAGCAAGGCAGCGGTGCGGAGTTGCGATCGGACGGCGCTGCCGCGCTGCGCGGCGGTGCGGGTGTCATGGTGTCGGCCTATTCGCGAAACGGGGCGTCGGGCAAGCAACTCGACATGCAGGAGACCGTTGCGCAGCTCGAGGACGCGCTGGCGCTGGCGAAGGCGCTGGCGTCGTCCGCGCGGGCGTCGAAGGCGGAAGCGGCCGATATCGACAGTCAGCGAGCCGTGAACAAGGCGCTCGACCAGCTTCGGCAGCCCGGTGTGCTGGTGACCGCGCCGGCATCGACAGGCATGGTGGCCGGCAAGAGCGTGCAATTCGTTGCTGGCGCAAACATCGTCGGCATCGCCAGGGGCGATGCGAGCTGGAGCGTGTGGAAGCGCTTCACGGTGGCCGCGCACGACATGGTGTCGCTGTTCACGCAAAAAGGCCTGAGCCTGATCGCGTCCGCGGGCGCGGTGGTCGTGCAGGCACAGCGCGGCCGCCTGCAGCTTGGGTCGCAGGACGACATGACGGTCGAGACGGTGAACGGCGTGCTCCACGTCAAGTCGCCGAAGGAAATCGTGATGAACGTAGGCGGCTCGTATTTCAGGATGACGCCGGACGGCATCGAAATGGGCACGCGTGGCGGCGTGCTGTTCAAGACGAGCAGTCTGAAAAAGACCGGGCCGGCGCAGATGGACTTGGGCGGCGCGGCGTTTGCGTCGGCGTTCGTGCCGTATACGACGCAATGTGAGGTTTGGCGGACTAATCCGGACTTCGTTTCGTCGCACGGGCTGACGACTGATGAGGTTGCGCCCAAGAGCGCGGGAACGGCGGCGTCGGTTGCGGATGCGAGTCACGCCGCACCGTCGCCGCTTGGCAATTTCTTTTTGCGCCTTGCCGGCGGCGATGTGCCGCCAGAGGCGTCCGTCTTTTCTCCGTTCGATGGAAAGCCGTCAAACGTGGATGACGACTTCCCCAAAGCCAAGATCACGCTGAACAATCCTGACGATCAGCAACAAACCCCGGTGACGCCCGATCCGATCAAGCTGGCAAAGGCGGTGCCTTGCGACTGGAAAATATCGGACCTGAAGGCCGACGTAAAGGGGCGTATCGAATCCATTTCATATTGGGGTGTGCTGCACGACCGAACGCCCTGGAAAAATCCGGAAACCGGAGAGCAGTACAGGTGTGGTGGTTCGAGAGGCTCATATTTTGAATTTGCATACAGCGAAAAGGAAAAGACGATTACCTGCACGGTTCGCGTGATGCTGATTCCGATGGATATTTTTCGGGTGGATCTGAAAGGGGAGCGTGATACGTCGGTGTCGACTCGGGAAGCAACTATTCCCTACGAGTATTCCTACCATTCGACGATGACGCCAGGTTCTACGCGCAACGGTGTCAAGATGGATTATCGCGATGCCGTCGGGCCCGAATTTGATGTCGCTACGCTAATTGGTCGCATCGAAGCCGTACTGAACCAGGGGAACTACAAACTGATCCTGGACGGGTGCTCCAAGGGCACAGCCTGCGGATGTCGGGTGAAGGTCTGTTTCAGGGTCGATCTCCGCGTGTCGATCAAGGGCGTGAGTATTAAAGGATTCAACCCGCACGTCTCTCTTAATCTGTTTCCGCAGGTTCTTCGAGCGGATACTGGATTATGGGGGGAGAGGCATAAATACCAAGTTAAAAACAATTTTTTTGATTATCCGGATGCGAATGTCGAGGCGCATGAATGCGGTCACTATTTCAACTTTCCCGATGAGTATTACGATCAAGGTGGTTGGATTCATCATTCATATATCAAAAACGAAAAAATAGATTTCTCGCTTGTTGATGCGAAGGCAGGGGCCATGTTTTGACAGGGGTATTCAAGTGGCAATGTAATGGGTGGCGGCGCGAATACACCTGTGCGGTCGGGGCGGGTTACTGCAACCATCAAACCTTATTACCTCGAATATGTGCGACGTCAGTTTTCGATTATGACAAACAAAATTTGGGAAATTGGTTATGAAGAGTAAATCATGGATTTCCTGTTTGGGCGGCGTGACGATCTTTCTGTTTTTGTTTGAAGGTGGTGTCCATGCTGGGAATGTGAGTTCGGAGGATAAACTAATGAAATTCAGTTGTACGACGAATGGGGCTGCGGATGGTAGTATCAACAGGTATGGGGATAATTCGGTATCCGTTTTGGGAGACGTGATGCGGGTTCAGATTGGCGACTCCGTCAACAACTGGAATATAAACGGAGTTGGCATCTATGAGGTTAAATTGCGCGGAGAAAGTCTCGAAAATGCAAGAAAATTGTCTGAATTGCTGTGTCAGCCAAAAAAAACTGAAGAAGACAGGGTAGTTCCTATTGTTTATGCTGCAACGTGCGGGGGCAAAAATCAGCATGGGTACATAAGTGATTTTAATCTCGATGTTGCAAGTAAGATTGGCGATCTAGTGAACTCGCTCACAAATGCGGGAATTTTGGACGGGCGTAAACTTGTCAAGCTGGACCTCTCTCTTGTTTCGATCGATCGTGCCGGGGATGGTTTTTTAGTGTCTGTAAGATTTTCGAATGGTTGCGATTATCCAATTAAATTCAAAACACCAAATAAATGGGATGCTGGAATGGGAAGGGATAGCCTGGGTGTAAGTGATACAAAAAATGGCATGGGTGCGAAATTCGGCCTCGATTTGGTTGGCCAGTCTCTGGTCGGGCCCGAGCGGTTTCCGGATGATGAGATCCACCTTGCGCCACATAGTGATGTTGTTGTGAAAATAAAGACCAACAACATCGACAAATTCTCTGCGGGAACTTACGATTTATATGCAGGCACGTTCATGAGCATTAAGGTCATCGGGATCGAGTCCAGTCTGCTCTATGTCGATTTCCATTCAGACTACAAGACCCCTACCCGTATTACTTTCGACCGGGACTATCCATCGACCGTTCAGGAGCGCGAGCATTGGGAGGCAAATCATCGCGAGGAAATGGCGTGGCAGCCGGTAAAGCCTGGCCAAACGTTCATGGAAGACGGCCTTTATCGGGCGGTGCGTATGGACTCCGGCGCTCATCGCAGTCTCCAACTCGTTCCGTTTAAGGCCGGGGACGCTGCGACGGCCGAACGGGTGAAGATGCTGATGGAAGGGGGCGGCGGCATCAGTCTTGAGGGCCCGGTGCAGTGGCTGTGGGAAGGCAGCGCGCCGACGCCGGTGAAGCAGTATTCCTTTGACACCATCGAAGAGACGCGACAGTTCAGTCCACCCGGCGTGCCATGCCCGCGTAGCGGCCGATGGCTTCCGCGCGTGCGTGAGGGGTGGAATTCCACTCGCTACGACCCGGCGGGCATCGTCACGCTCCGTCACGGGCAGCCGATGCCAGCGGTAAAGGGGGGCGGCGATAACGCCGATTGGGAATGGATCGGTGCATGACATGACCGAACGAGCCTGTATCTGCCAGCACGACCGAACCACGGCCAATGGCGTCGTGCTCGACGGCCTCGATGACATCGGCCTCGACGACCGAAAGCTGAGCTACCTGGGGGCGCGGGTCCAATGCCCTGCGTGCAATGTCGTCGGTCATATCGAAGCTGCCGTCGCGCGGTCGCTGGACGATGATCTCGGCGGCAAGCAGCATGCGCTTGAAGGCGATCTTTGCCGATGCGCGTGCAATCCGCCGCCACGTCTCGTCGCCTCGCAGCGCGACTGGACCGTTGAATAACTTGACGTGCTGTCATGGAGGCACGATGAAATTTCGCTGGACTCCGCCGGTGCAGGACGAATGGTCGGCGGGCAAGCCGCCGCCCGGTTGGCTCTATGCCCTACTGCTGTTCCTGATCGTATCGATGTTTCTGGGCGGCACGTTCGCGATGTGGCCGCAGGGCAAGTCCATGGCGTCAGAGGACTTCGTACGAACTGCGCTGGTCGCTCCGTGCGTACTGTGGTCGGCGGTCAGCTTCGTGCTTTACGCGTTCATGTACGAGAATCACGCATTCGAAGCGGCGGTCCGGAACAGCGCGCGCTGGCATTTGCTGACCGGGTGGCAACGAAAGGTTCGCACCGGCCTGGCCGTTCTCGATACCGTGATACTTGTACCGGAGCCGGACCTTGCGGAGCGCCTTTTGAAGCTCGAGGGCAGTCCGCCTGAAAATCCCGGCAGAGTGATGCGCCTCGAAAGCATCGAAGCAGCAAACGGCGCCTCGCGAGAGCGCGTGATGATCGAGAAACTGCTGGCGCCACTGGCGGCGCGGCTCACTCAGGCCATGCGCAGCGATTCGTTCGAGATCGTGATGCAGTGCGAGCGTTCCGAATCTTGTGTCGATGTGCGGGCGGTATGGGCTCAACTGCAATTGCCCGGGAAGCCTCGCGTCAGATGGTGCAGCAACGATCATGACCCGGGTTTTGCGGATACCTGGTTCGAGGGCGACGCCGACGTCCTCCACGCAAGTTCTCTGTTCCCTGACAGGGCGCCGAAATTCAGGCTCGTGCTGGCCTGGCATCTCAACGACAAGGAGCCGGAAGTCCAGCCGGACGCTTCCGAAGCGGCAGTGGCATTGCTGCTCGGTTCACCCGAGCTCATGCGGGAAAAGCCGAAATTGAAACGTCAGGCGTGGCTGCTGCGCCAGATCGTTGCGGATGCCGACGAAGTGGACAAGGCGCTCGCCCTGCTGCTCGCGGCCGAACAGGTGCCGCGTGAGCGGATTCGTCACTTCTGGTATAGCCGCCTTCACGGGCTGGCGCGACATGTGACACAGGGCGCCGTCAAGGACTCGGCGCTGAACGTGGCGCAACATGCGCTCGATTCGGCAATTGGCCCGCAAGCGCCGGTCGCGCGGTGGGTCCTTCAGGCGTTGGCGGCGAAAATGGCGCATTTCGGTCAAGGCGCGCAGCTCGTCGCGCTGCCCCGTTCGAATGGCGCCGCGCTGAATGTGGTCGTCAAGGACACGCCAGCAGCGGACGTACCGTGGAAGGCCGAATACGAGTACGCGCTGTTCCCATGGCCCGAATTGAGCGGCTGCATGAGTCTTTGGACGTTTCTGATCCTCATGTCGCCCAACGAGACGTGGAGCCCTGTTGAAATCGCATTTACGGTTGGAATCGTCATCGTCTTCGTACTGAGTTTTGCGTGGCGCATTTTCTGGGGGCCTCGCCTCTACACGAACGACGTTTTGCGCGAGTACCGATAACGCGCGCCGGACACGGTCGTTTTTACCTATGCGCCGCGGCGCGGTCGTGGCAATTCGCGTGCGACGGCGACATACGGGGCGTCCGCGTCACATCCGCGCAATCGACCGAATGTCCGAGCTATCGCCGACGGCAGGGTCGTCGTCCGCTTCGGGAAGCGGCACACCGGGGTCGTAGCGCACCGGCGCGCCACGGGCGATCCGGTGCGCGAACGACGGCGGCGTGTCGACGTCGTCGCCGAAGCGCGCCCGCACGAACGCGCGCAGCAGCGCGGTGCGCACATCGGGCGCGCGCGGCACATGTCGACAGGCCGTCGATGAAGCATGCGTCGCATTCGACGCCGTCGCCGCGCCGCGTGATCCGCAGGTCGCCGACATGCTCGAGCACCGGACCCGCGTCGGCCCACGACGCCGACGGCGCGAAGTGCGCGTCGAGGCGCCGCACGCGGCGGTCACGACGGGCTGTACGAACGCACCCGGTGCGCGTGCTGCTCGACTTCATGTCGGCGTTACCCGTCGAACCCGGACAAGTTCGCCGTACCGGCCGGGTTGCGGCGGGCCGACAGGTACGTCGTGAATTCACGCGACTTCGCGCTTGCCGAAGGGGCTCGATCCGACGAAAGCGATTTCGGCGAGCCGGACGATGCCGGTCAGGCCGGCGGTTGGAGCGTCAGGGCCGCGCCGCGATCTCGTCGAGGTGCCACAGCAGATCCGCCGGATCGTCGTACACGCGCAGCGCGCCCGAGCGTTCCAGTTCGTCGCTGCCGTACCCGCCCGACAGCAGCCCGACACCCAGCGCGCGGCAGCGGCTCGCGGCGAGCATGTCCCAGATGCTGTCACCGACCACCACCGAGTGTTCGATCGGCACGTTCAGCTTCGCGGCGGCGGTCAGGAACAGGTCGGGGTCCGGCTTCGCATACTTGACCTGGTCGCGCGTGACGACCACGTTCTTCGCCGGATCGACGCCGAGGGCTTCGAGGTTGATGGCCGCCGTTTCCATCCGGCCGCTGGTCGCGATCGCCCAGCGCATGCCCGCGTTCGTCAGCGCGGAGAGCAGTTCGCGCGCGCCGGGCAGCGGCCGGACCTGCGCGCGCAACCGCTGGTACGCGGCCGCATGCAGGCGTGCGAGCCGTTCGACGCGCTCGGCGTCGATGTCGCCGGCCGTCTCGCGCAGCAGCTGGTTCAGGAACAGGCCGCCGCTCATGCCGATCTTGCGGTGGATGCGCCACACCGACAGTTCGATGCCTTCGGCATCGAGCGCTTCCTTCCACGCGAGCACGTGCTGGTAGACGCTGTCGACGAGCGTGCCGTCGAGATCGAACAGAAATGACGTTTCAATGCGCATGTGAATCTCCCGGCCCGATGGCGTTCGGGCGTATCGTCCGCAAAAAAGTGCCTGTGTGCATGACATTATCGGCGTGCGGCCGTGTCATCGCCATGTCCCGCCGAAACGGCAACCGCCGCGGCGGCGTGCCGCTAGCCGCTGATACAATCGCGGCGACGCGCGTGGCCGGCTGCCCGTGCCCCTCAATTTTCGTCGATTCCCCGTATGGCAACCCCCGACGCCGTCAGCTCCGAACAGTCGTGGTGGGGCGTATTGGCCCTGGCACTCACCGCCTTCATCTTCAATACCACCGAATTCGTGCCCGTCGCGCTGTTGAGCGCGATCGGCGACAGCCTGCACATGCAGCCGACCTCCGTCGGCCTGATGCTGACGATCTACGCGTGGGCGGTCGCCGTCGTGTCGCTGCCGCTCACGTTCGTCACGCGGCACGTCGAGCGCCGCAAGCTGCTGGTCTGCGCGCTGCTGGCGTTCATCGGCAGCCATATCGTCACCGGTGTCGCGTGGAATTTCACGGTGCTGATGATCGGCCGGCTCGGCATCGCGTGCGCGCATGCGGTGTTCTGGTCGATCTCCGTCCCGCTGGCCGTGCGGCTCGCGCCGAGCGACCGGAAAAGCCGCGCGCTCAGCCTGCTCGCGATGGGCACGGCGATCGCGATGGTCGCCGGCATTCCGCTCGGACGCGTGATCGGCGAGGCTCTCGGCTGGCGCGTCACGTTCCTCGTGATCGGCGCCGCGGCGGCCGTCGCGCTGCTGCTGCTGCGCGTGACGCTGCCGCTGCTGCCGAGCCAGGGCGCCGGCTCGCTGGCCAGCATCGGCTCGTTCCTGCGCAAGCCGGCACTGGTGTCGCTGTATGCGATCACCGTGCTGGTCGTGTCCGCGCACTTCACGTCGTACACGTACATCGAGCCGTTCGTGCAGAGCGTCAATCATGCGAGCAGCGGCCGGATCACCTACGTGCTGATCCTGTTCGGCGTCGCCGGCATGCCGGCCGCGCTGTGCTTCAACCGCGTGTTTCCGGAGCGGCCGGCCGATTTCCTGCTCGCGTCGATCGTCGCGTTGTCGGCTTGCCTGCTGATCCTGTTCCCTAGCGCGCTGAACATCGTCACGCTGTCGGTCCACACGCTGGTGTGGGGCGGCGCGATCGTCTGTTTCGGTCTCGCGATGCAGGCATGGGTACTGAAGCTCGCGCCCGACGCGACCGATCTGGCGGTGTCGATCTTCTCCGGGCTGTACAACGTGGGGATCGGTGCCGGCGCACTTCTCGGCAACCATATCGCCGCGGAGTTCGGGCTGCCGTGGATCGGCACGTTCGGCGGCATGGTCGGGATCTTCTCGGCCGGACTCGCATGGGCCGCGTTGCGGCTGCATGAGCGGCGGGCGGTGGCGTAGCGGGCCGCTTCATCGGCACGTGCCGGCGAGCGGCCCGCAACGGTGCGCATCAACCGGCCGCGCGCGACGGTCGAAGCGCCGGATCGCCGTGGCCGCGCACCTCGTTCGGCGTCGTGGCGGCCCAGCGCTTGAACGCATGTCTGAATCTCGCGGCGTCGCTGAATCCCATTGCCAGCGCAATGTCGTCGGTGCTCAACGCGGGGTTGAACGACCAGTTCGACAAACACGGGTGGGCCGGGTTGTCCGTGTCGTACCTCCCGTTCGGCACGAAAGCCGACATCGCCGGCCGCCGCATCAATGCGGCTCGTCGTTCCTGAGCCCCGCCGCATCGAGCTGCCTGAGCTTCGCGTACAGCGTCGTGCGCGAAATGCCCAGTTGCCGCGCGGCCGCCGATACATTGCCGTCGTATTCGTCGAGCGCCCGGCGGATCGCGTCGAGCGACTGTTCGTGCAGGCTGGCCTGCGGGCTGGCGGCCGGCGCTGCGCCGCACACGTCGGCGGCGCTTTCGAGCACGTCGGCGTGGCGCGCCGTCGCCGCCCGATCGAGCGGCGCGCGCACGGTGCGCACCCATACGTGGCTACCATCGTCGCGCGCGATCCGCTGCGGCGTGCGCGCCGGCGTCAGCAGGCGGCGCTGCTGCACGGGCGTCGCGCCCGGAAACAGCTGCCGGAGATCGTACGACTCGAGCGGCCCGGCCGGTGCGAGATCGAGCATCTGCCGCGCCAGCCGGCTCACCGCGCGCACGCGGCCCGCTTCGTCGAGCGCGATGACGCCGGCGAGCGGCGTGCCGAGCCAGCGCGGATCGTATTGCACCTGCAGCAGATGGCAGTCGCGCAGCATTGCATACAGCCGTTGCTCGGCGGACAGCGTCGCATGGCCGAACTGCTCGCGCAACTGCACGATGTTGCGCCGGCCGATGCCGGTGATGTCGAGCGCACCGATCACTTCGCCGTCGAAACCGACCAGCGGCACCGCGAGACAGAACACCCGCGAGAATTCGTCGAGATAGTGGTGGGCGCCGTCGACGACGGTCGCCGCGCCGTCGTGGATCACGCAGCTCGGCGCGGTCGTGCCGATGTTCGGCTCGACGATCCGGCGTCCGGTGACGATCGGCGTGAGCAGCGCGTCGTCGCAATGGGGGCTGCGCCGCGCATGAACCACCGTGCCGCGCGGATTCACGCAGAAGATGGTCCAGTCGCTGCCGCCGAACGCGGCCCACAGCGGCTCGATGTCCTGCGCGACGCAGCGGTACAGCCGCCGGTCCGCGCGCGATTCGTCGCGCTCGCCGAGCATTTCGTACTGGGCGGTCTGCCATGGCCGCAGCCCGGCGTCGCGCGAACGCAGCCACGAGCGCGCGACGCCGGCCGGCAACGCCGTTTCCGGCAGCGGCTCGCCTGCCGCGAAGCGGGCGCGGAGCCGGTCGAGGTCGACCGGCCGTGAAAGGGATTCAGGGGCCGTGTTCACGCTGCGTTCCATTTAGGGTCGAATGTCCAGGCCGGGCGTGCCGGCCTGGCGTGTCGCGCGAATGCGTAATATAGCCCGGTGCCCGAAGCCGGGTATTGTCGAAAGGGGGGGCGAAGGGGCGCCGCCGCCGGTGTCGCTGGCCCGAACCAGGAGGGCGGCGGCGCGCCGCGTTCAGTGCGGCAAACGCAGGATCGGCTTGAGCGTGATGCCGCTGCTGCTGTCTTCCGCCGCCTGGTTGATCTGCTCGAGCGGGTAGAACTTCACGAGCCGGTCGAACGGAAACCGCCCTTGCAGATGAAGCTGCACGAGTTGCGGAATGAACGTCTGCGGCACGCTGTCGCCTTCGACGATGCCGCGGATCGACCGGCCGCCGAGCAGCAGGTTGTTCACGTCGAACTCCGCCCTGGTGCCGAGCTTCGGCGCGCCGACCACGCCGATCGTGCCGCGCGAGCCGAGCGCTTCGATTCCTTGCGACAGCACGGCCGGCAGCCCGGTCGACTCGAGCGCGAAGTCGACGCCGCCGCCGGTGATTTCGCGAATCGCATCGACGACGTCCACCTGCTTGCTGTCGATCGCATGCGTCGCGCCGAGTTCGAGCGCCAGCTCGAGCCGCGACGGCACGATGTCGACGGCGATGATGGTCGTCGCGCCCGCGACGCGTGCGGCCATCACGGCACTCATGCCGACCGCGCCCGCGCCGAAGCTTGCGAAGCTGCTGCCGGGGCGCACCGCGAGCGAGTGGATCACCGCGCCGGCGCCGGTCTGGATTCCGCAGCCGAGCGGCCCGAGCAGTTCGAGCGGCGCGTCGGTTGGCACCTTGATCGCGTTGTTCTCGCGTGCGAGCGCGTAGCTCGCGAACGACGACTGCGCGAAGAAGTGATCGTGCAGCGGTTGCCCGGCTTCGTCGCGGATCGCGGTCTGCCCATCGGCATCGGCGCCGCCGAAGTTCAGGCCGAAGAAGTGCCGGCAATACGCGCCGTGGCCGCCGACGCACGACGGGCAGTGGCCGCACGCGCCGTAGGTCAGCACGACGTGATCGCCCGCGGCGAGCGTCTTCACGTTCGGGCCGACCGCTTCGACGACGCCCGCGCCCTCGTGGCCGAGCACGGCCGGCAACGGCACCGGGTAGTACTGGTCGCGCACGATCAGGTCGGTGTGGCACAGGCCGGTCGCGACGACGCGCACCAGCACCTCGTCACCGCGCGGCGCGCGGATCCGGGCGGATTCGATCGAAAAGGGGGCGCCGGCGGCGCGTGCGACGGCCGCGGTGACGGCGCGCGTATCGTTTTCGGTGTACATGGTCGGTCTCCTCGTCAAATCGGATACAGCGGCGCTTCGCCCTTGATCGTCAGCCACTGCCACTGCGTGAATTCTTCCCAGTTCGCGCTGCCGCCGATGCTCGAGCCGTTGCCCGATGCACCGACGCCGCCGAACGGGTTGATCACTTCGTCGTTGACCGTCTGGTCGTTGATGTGCAGCAGCCCTGTGTTCAACCGTTCGCCGAGCCTGAGCGCGCGGCCGACGTCGGCCGACAAGATCGCCATCGACAGCCCGTATTCGGTCCGGTTCGCGAGCGCGATCGCGTCTTCATCGGTATCGAACGGCACGACGATCGCGACCGGCCCGAAAATCTCCTCGTCGAATGCCGGGTTGCCCGGCGCGACGCCGCTCAGCACGGTTGGCTCGAAGAACAGGTCGCGATGGCCGCCTCCGGTCTCGACGCATGCGCCCGCGCGTCGGGCCGCGTCGACCAGGTGCGCGGCATGGTCGCGTTGCGCGGCATTGATCAGCGGACCAAGGCCGACGTCCGCGGTCGCGGGGTCGCCCACGCGCAGGCTTTGCGCTTTCTCGACGAGCTTCGCGACGAAGCGGTCGTGAATCGCGCGCTGCACGAGCACGCGGCCGGTCGCCATGCAGATCTGGCCTTGATGCAGATACGCGCCCCACGCGGTGTTGGCGACGGCGCGGTCGAGATCGGCGTCGTCGAGCACGATCAGCGAGTTCTTGCCGCCGAGTTCGAGCGACACCTTCTTCAGGTAGCGGCCCGCCGCTTCGCCGACCTTGCGCCCGGCCGCGGTGGAGCCGGTGAACTGGATCATCGCGACGTGCGGATCGGCGACCAGCGCCGCGCCGGCGGCGCCGTCGCCGGGCAGCACGTGCAGCATGCCTTCGGGCAGGCCGGCGAGCTCGAACACGCGGGCGATCGCGATGCCGCCGCACACGGCCGTGCGCGGATCGGGCTTCAGCACGACGGCGTTGCCGAGCGCGAGCGCCGGAGCGACCGCGCGCATCGCGAGGTACAGCGGGAAATTGAACGGCGAGATTACGCCGACCACGCCGCGCGGGCGGCGGCGCGCGAGCGACAGGCGCCCGGCCGTCGACGGCAGCACTTCGCCGGCCGCGCGCGACGGCAGCCCGGCCGCTTCATGCAGCGCCTTGATCGTGACCGACGTTTCGAACGACGCCTTCGCGCGCGTCGAACCGCTTTCGCGCACGAGCCAGTCGACGATCGCGTTGAAGTGCGTTTCGGCGACGGCTGCCGCGCGGCGCAGCACCGCCGCGCGCTCGTCGTACGGCAGGCCGAACCACGCCGGCTGCGCGCGATGCGCGGCGGCGGATGCCTCGGCGATCGCCGCGCCGTCCGCGAGACCGATGCGGCCGAGCGTGTTGCCGGTGGCCGGTTCGATCACGTCGGCCGCGTGCGGGCTCGCGTGCCAGCGTCCGTTGAAGGTCTTGCCGCGCCATACGTCGGCGTCGAACAGAGGAGTGTTGCTGCTGCTATCCATGTAGGCTCCAGAAGAAATTCCGACCCGCCGGGCCGGACGTTGCACCGCACCGACCGGCATGCGCGCGAGGGTAGGCGGGCGGGACGCCGCCGGGCTATCCGGGTTTCTTCCCACCCGCCGCGCCCGCGTCGATCGGCGGCGGCATGCGCTTGCGTGTCCGGAAACTGGACACTTGTCGGGCGGCAGGCGCTGCCATGCCCGCCGCGGATTCGATTGACGGTCAGAACAGCTGGCGGATGCCGAGATCGACCATCGTCGTCGTGCCGGCCGGCGCGAACAGCGTGTTGGCGGCGGACAGGCCCTCGCCCGTTACGAGCCCGAACCGCGTATCGCCGGCGTTGCGCACGAACGCGGCCTGCGCGTAGAGCGTCGTGCGCTTCGACAGCAAGTACGACGCGCCGAGGGCGCCGATCAGCGCGTGGCTCGATGTCCGGTTCCGGTCGGTCATGTACCACGCGCCGGCGTTCAGATCGACGGCCGGGGTCGCCAGATGTCGAGCCCGCCGCCGTACAGGCTGTTGCTCGGGCCGCCGCTCACGCGCAGGCTCGTGAACGATGCCTTCGCGGTGACGTTGCCAATGCGGTACGACGCACCGAGCATCCGGCCTTCGAACGGTACGGCGGTCGGCGGCACCGTATCGGGCGCGGGGCTCGCGTTGCTGTCGAAATACGCGGCCTCGACCAGCAGGTCGCGCCAGCGATAGGCGAGGCTCGCGGACACCTGCTTGCCGGCCTGGAAGTCGCCCGCGACGTTGCCGAACGCGAACAGCACGCTGCCTTGCAGGCCGCCGAACGACGGGCTCGTGTAGGACACCGCGTTGCGCGTGAAGATGCCGGCGCCGGCGATCGCATTCAGCCACGGCAGCAGCGAACCGCCGGTGATCGACTGGCGAGGATCGAGGTCGTACAGCGCGTAGAAGAACGGCGAGAACTGCAGGCCGAGCCTCACGTCGCCGAAGCGGCCGCCGAGGCCGACCCACGCCTGGCGGCCGAACAGGTTGCCGTTCGAGTCGTTGAATCCGCCGGTGCCGAGGTTGATGCCGCTTTCCAGCGTGAAATTCGCCTTCAGTCCGCCGCCGAGATCCTCGGTGCCTTTCAGCCCGAACAGCGATGGCGAGAAGCCGCTGTCGCCGAACCCGACGAACCGGCCGCCGTTGGCGCCGGTCGCGGGGTTCCGGATCTTGCTCAGGTAAAGCACGCTGGCGTCGAGCACGCCATACAGCGTGACGCTGCCTTGCGCGTGCGCGGTTCCGGCCAGCAGCAGGCCGGTCGCGATCACGACGGTGCGACGCGTGCATCGGTTGCGATTCATCTGTCTCCTCCTTGGTGTGATCGGTTCGAATCGGCCGGCTGCGATGTCGATGCAGGCACCCGCCTGTTGCGTGTCTGCATGGGTGGCTATGCAGGTCGTGCGGCGGGTGTGTGTCGATCGGGAGCCGAGCGTAGAAACGGGGGACGTCACGCTTCCATAGTTTTTTTTTCGCACCGCCGGCGCGCGCGACGGCGGCGGCAGATTTCGTCGGACGTGTTCAGTTTTCGGGCAAACAGGGAAACGGACAGGCGTGCGTTTGCGGCGCACGTATGTGTCGGAGGAATATGATTCGTAAAACTAAGGAAATAATCGACGGCATGCCGCGCGCGGATCGATATTCAGACCATTGCCGGGTATCGAAATCCGGGAGGGCGATCCACCGCCCGGCGCGTCAATTTTTATCTAAGGAAAACCCTAATGCCCCCCTCGCCGGGCATTGGAGACGGCTGGATCTCGACCGGTTTCGCCTGCCGGGAAAGCGGCCGTCGCCCGTCCGTTCAGGCGGCGGCCCGCGTGTGCGGTTTCCTTGCCCAGCAAGCCTCCCGGCCCGCGTATCTAGCCAAAATAGGTATGGCGCACCGCAATATTTCGCGCCTCGAGCTGAATTTCAATACCTGTAAGGTATCAAAAAACACGCCCAAAAGTATTGGACGGTCCATTTCCCCGCCGCGTATAAATCCGTCCCATGAACTCCCCACTTGCAGCGTGCACCATGTCCTCAGTCACCATCGAACGCATTGAAACCCGTCTCGTCGATCTGCCGACGATCCGTCCGCACAAGCTGTCGGTTGCCACGATGCACGGCCAGACCCTGATGCTGGTGAAGGTGACCTGCAGCGACGGCGTGACCGGCCTCGGCGAAGGCACGACGATCGCCGGGATGGCCTACGGCCCGGAAAGCCCCGAGGCGATGAAGCTCGCGATCGACGCGTATCTCGCACCGGCGATCGTCGGCAAGGATGCGACGCGCATCCAGACGCTGATGGCGTTCCTCGGCAAGCTCGCGAAGGTCAATCACTTCGCGAAGAGCGCGCTCGAAACCGCGCTGCTCGACGCGCACGGCAAGCGCCTCGGCGTGCCGGTCAGCGAACTGCTCGGCGGGCGCCGGCGCGATCGGCTGCCGGTCGCGTGGACGCTCGCATCGGGCAACACGGCGACCGATATCGCCGAAGCCGAACGGATGCTCGAGCTGCGCCGCCACAACGTGTTCAAGCTGAAGATCGGCGCGAAGGCGCTCGACGTCGACATCCGGCACGTTGCCGAGATCAAGCGCGCCGTGGGCGACCGTGCGTCGGTGCGCGTGGACGTGAACATGGCGTGGAGCGAAACGCAGGCCGCGCGCGCGATTCCGGCGCTGGCCGATGCCGGCTGCGAACTGGTCGAGCAGCCGGTGGCATCGGCGGCGGCGCTCGCGCGGCTGATGCGCCGTTTCCCGGTCGCGCTGATGGCCGACGAAATCCTGCAGGGCCCGGACAGCGCGTTCGAGATCGCGAAGCAGAACGGCGCGGACGTGTTCGCGATCAAGATCGAGCAGAGCGGCGGCCTGTTCGCCGCCCAACGCGTCGCCGCGATCGCGGACGCCGCCGGCATCGAGCTGTACGGCGGCACGATGCTCGAAGGCGCGTTCAGCACGGTCGCATCCGCGCACCTGTTCGCGAGCTTCGCGAACCTGCAGTGGGGTACCGAACTGTTCGGGCCGCTACTGATCACCGAAGAGATCCTCACGACCCCGCTCGACTACAGCGATTTCGAGCTGACCGTGCCGGCCGGCCCCGGCCTCGGCATCGAACTCGACGAAGCGAAGGTGGCGCGCTTCACCCGCGACGGGCTGACGAAAGTCTCCCGCTAACCGATACCGTATCAGGACATCACGATGCTTTTCCACGTACGCATGGACGTCAACATCCCGGTCGACATGCCGGCCGCGGTGGCTGACGAAATCAAGGCCCGCGAGAAGGCGTATTCGCAGGATCTGCAGCGCAGCGGCAAGTGGCGCCATATCTGGCGCATCGCCGGCGAATACGCGAACTACAGCGTGTTCGATGTGTCCGGCAATGCCGAACTGCACGAGATCCTGACCGGCCTGCCGCTGTTTCCGTACATGAAGATTTCGGTGACGCCGTTGTGTCGCCACCCGTCGTCGATACACGACGGCGACCTTTGAACCGCGGAGCCGTCCGCTTTCCGACAGCGAACACTCCGGGTCACCTTTCCCCCCAAATACACGTGGAGACACCATCATGAGCGTCAAAGTATTCGATACCAAGGAAGTGCAGGATCTGCTGAAGGCCGCGTCGAACGCGGGCGGCGACGGCGGCAACGCGCGCACGCAGCAGGTCGTGCTGCGCCTGCTCGGCGACCTGTTCAAGGCGATCGACGATCTGGACATCACGCCCGACGAAGTGTGGGCCGGCGTGAACTACCTGAACAAGCTCGGCCAGGACGGCGAAGCGGCGCTGCTCGCCGCCGGCCTCGGTCTCGAGAAGTTTCTCGACATCCGGATGGACGCCGAGGACAAAGCGCTCGGCCTCGACGGCGGTACGCCGCGCACGATCGAAGGCCCGCTGTACGTGGCCGGTGCGCCGGTGCGCGACGGCGTCGCCAAGATCGACCTCGATGCGGACGACGGCGCGGGCCCGCTCGTGATCCACGGCACGGTTACCGGTGTCGACGGCAAGCCGGTGGCCGGCGCGCTGGTCGAGTGCTGGCATGCGAACTCGCACGGCTTCTATTCGCACTTCGACCCGACCGGCAAGCAGAGCGATTTCAACCTGCGCGGCGCGGTGAAGACGGGCGCGGACGGCAAGTACGAATTCCGTACGCTGATGCCGGTCGGCTACGGCTGCCCGCCGCAGGGCGCGACGCAGCAACTGCTGGACAGCCTGGGCCGCCACGGCAACCGCCCGGCGCACGTGCACTTCTTCGTGACGAGCGACGACCATCGCAAGCTGACGACGCAGTTCAACATCGACGGCGACCCGCTGATCTGGGATGACTTTGCCTATGCGACGCGCGAAGAGCTGATCCCGCCCGTCACCGACAAGACTGGCGGCGCCGCGCTCGGCATGAAGACCGATGCGTATCAGGACATCGAGTTCGACTTCGTCCTGACGCCGCGCGTCCAGGGCAAGGACAACCAGATCGTCGAACGCCTGCGCGCTTCCGCCACGGCATAACCGCCCGACGGCGCGGCGGCGCGGATGCGCCGCCGCCATGCCGGCCCCCCGCGAGATTCAATCGATACCGATGCGAGCGTGCTTGCAGGAGCCGGCACGCGCGCAGGAGGAACCAACATGTCCGCCACGATCGACCACACCACCGAACTGGACCACCTGCTCGCGACCGCGGTGCAGGACGACAAGGAAGCCGGCGTCTTCCGCTGCCGCCGCGACATCTTCACGAACGAGGAGCTGTACGCGCTCGAGATGAAGCACATCTTCGAGAGCAACTGGGTCTACCTCGCGCACGAAAGCCAGATTCCGAACAACAACGACTATTACACGACATGGATCGGCCGCCAGCCGGTCGTCATCACGCGTGACAAGACGGGCGAGCTGCACGCGGTGATCAACGCGTGCGCGCACAAGGGCGCGATGCTGTGCCGCCGCAAGCACGGCAACAAGGGCAGCTTCACGTGCCCGTTCCACGGCTGGACCTTCTCGAACACCGGCAAGCTGCTGAAGGTGAAGGACGAGAAGACGACCGAGTATCCGGTGCAGTTCAACACGCACGGCTCGCACGACCTGAAGAAGGTCGCCCGCTTCGAGAACTATCGCGGCTTCCTGTTCGGCAGCCTCAGCGCCGACGTGCTGCCGCTGGAGGACTACCTCGGCGAAGCGCGCGTGATCATCGACCAGATCGTCGACCAGGCGCCGGACGGCCTCGAAGTGCTGCGCGGCAATTCGTCCTACATCTACGAAGGCAACTGGAAGATGCAGATGGAGAACGGCTGCGACGGCTATCACGTCAGCACCGTGCACTGGAACTACGCGGCGACGATGGGCCGCCGCAAGGAAGACGGCACCAAGGCGGTCGACGCGAACAGCTGGAGCAAGTCGGTCGCGGGCGTGTACGGCTTCGACAACGGCCACATCCTGTTGTGGACGCGGACGATGAACCCGGAAGTGCGGCCCGTGTACCAGCACCGCGAGGAGATCAAGGCGCGCGTGGGCGACGTGCAGGCCGACTTCATCGTGAACCAGACGCGCAACCTGTGCGTGTATCCGAACGTGTTCCTGATGGACCAGTTCAGCACGCAGATCCGCGTGGTGCGCCCGCTCGGCGTCGACAAGACCGAAGTCAGCATTTTCTGCTTCGCGCCGAAGGGCGAGAGCGAAGCCGACCGCACGACGCGGATCCGTCAGTACGAGGACTTCTTCAACGTGACCGGCATGGGCACGGCGGACGACCTCGAGGAGTTCCGTGCGTGCCAGGCCGGCTATGCGGGCATCACGGCGATGTGGAACGACCTGTCGCGCGGCGCGCCGCTGTGGATCGACGGGCCGGACGAGAACGCGAAGAAGATGGGGCTGAACCCGCGCATCTCGGGCGAGCGCAGCGAAGACGAAGGGCTGTTCGTGTGCCAGCACGAACACTGGGTGAACGTGATGCGCGATGCGCTGAAGAAGGAACGCGGGGAGGCAGCAGCATGAACATCGACTACCGGACCATTTGCGCGACGCTCTATCGCGAAGCGCGCCTGCTCGACGACCGCGAGTGGGACGAGTGGCTGACCTGCTACACGGAAGACGTCACGTACTGGATGCCCGCATGGGACGACGACGACCGGCTGACCGACGATCCGCAAAGCCAGATCTCGCTGATGTACTACGCGGATCGCGGCGGCCTCGAGGATCGCGTGTTCCGGATCAAGACCGAGCGCAGCGGCGCATCGACGCCCGAGCCGCGCACCAGCCACAACGTGACGAATGTCGAGGTGCTGGCCGAGCGCGACGGCGAGGTGGACGTGCGCTACAACTTCGACACGCTGAACCACCGCTATCGCGTGACCGATCACTACTTCGGCACGATGTTCGTCACGCTGCGCCAGGTGGGCGATGCGCTGCTGATCTCGAACAAGAAGATCGTGCTGAAGAACGATTACATCCGGCAGGTGCTCGACGTGTACCACGTCTGACGCCGATTGTTTCGACCGTAACACAGGGAGACGATGTCATGTCCACCTATAAGATTGCACTGAACTTCGAGGACGGGGTCACCCGCTTCATCGACTGCAAGGCCGGCGAGAAGGTGCTCGACGCCGCATTCCGCGCAAAGATCAACCTGCCGATGGACTGCTCCGACGGCGTGTGCGGCACCTGCAAGTGCCGCGCGGAAAGCGGCAGCTACGACCTCGGCGACGACTACATCGACGACGCGCTCACCGAGGACGAGAAGGAAGGCGGCCTCGTGCTGACCTGCCAGATGGTGCCGCAAAGCGATTGCGTGATCGCGATCCCGACGTCGTCGGTCGCGTGCAAGACCGGTCACAGCGCGTTCGCCGCGACCGTCATGAAGGTCGAGCAGCACAACGATGCGGCGATCGTGCTCGAACTCGACGTCGGCGCGGCCGCGCCGGTGTTCCTGCCGGGCCAGTACGTGAACATCGGCGTGCCGGGCAGCGGCCAGCACCGCTCGTACTCGTTCTCGTCCGCACCAGGCGACGCGAAGGTCGGCTTCCTGATCAAGAAGATCCCCGGCGGCGTGATGAGCACGTGGCTCGAATCGGCGAAGCCGGGCGACACGCTCGAGCTGACCGGGCCGCTCGGCAGCTTCTACCTGCGCGACGTGCAGCGGCCGCTGCTGTTCCTCGCTGGCGGCACGGGCCTCGCGCCGTTCCTGTCGATGCTCGAGGTGCTCGCGCGCAGCGGTTCGCAGCAGAAGGTGCACCTGATCTACGGGGTCACGCGCGATCTCGACCTGGTGCTGGTCGACGCGATCGAAGCGTATGCGGCAAAGCTGCCGAACTTCAGCTTCTCGACGGTCGTCGCCGATGCGGCGTCGAGCCACCCGCGCAAGGGCTGGGTCACGCAGCACATTCCGGCCGACGCGCTGAACGACGGCGACGTGGACGTCTATCTGTGCGGCCCGCCGCCGATGGTCGACGCGGTGCGCCAGTATTTCGACGACGAAGGCGTGAAGCCCAACAGCTTCCACTACGAGAAATTCACCCCGAACGTCACGGCAAAGGCGGCATGACCATGCAACGATTCTCCGGAAAGGTCGTCGTCGTGACCGGCGCGGCGCAGGGCATCGGCCGCGGCGTCGCACTGCGCGCGGCGGCCGAAGGCGGCAAGGTGCTGTTCGTCGATCGCGCGGATTTCGTGGCCGAGGTCGCGGCCGAAGCGAGCGGCGGCAACACGGCCGGGTTCGTCGCGGATCTCGAGACGTACGACGGCGCGCGCGCGGCGATGGCGTGCGCGGTCGACACGTTCGGCGGCATCGACGTGCTGATCAACGGCGTCGGCGGCGCGATCCGGATGCGGCCGTTCGCCGAGTTCGAGCCCGCGCAGATCGACGCGGAAATCCGCCGCTCGCTGATGCCGACGCTCTACAGCTGCCACGCGGTGCTGCCGCATCTGCTCGCGCGCGGTGGCGGCACGATCGTGAACGTGTCGTCGAACGCGACGCGCGGCATTCGCCGCGTGCCGTACTCGGCCGCGAAAGGCGGCGTCAATGCGCTGACATCCGCGCTTGCGATGGAATACGCGGAGCAAGGCATCCGCGTCGTCGCGACCGCGCCCGGCGGCACGCAAGCGCCGCCGCGCCGCGTGCCGCGCAATGCGGCCGGCGACAATGCGCAGGAACAGGCGTGGATGGCCGAAGCGGTGCGGCAGGTGACCGATTCGACGTTCTTCAAGCGCTACGGCACGCTCGACGAACAGATCGCGCCGATCCTGTTCCTCGCGTCGGACGAAGCGAGCTACATCACCGGCACGGTGCTGCCGGTCGCGGGCGGTGATACGGGCTGAACGGCGGCGGCTCGCCGAACCCATGCTGTAACGTGCATGCGCCGCAGCCGCGCATGCACGCCATTCGACCATTACATGAACGGCCGGCGCCGACACGCCGGCCACGGAGACGCTCATGTCCAGACGCGAAGCCATCATTCCGGCCGGAATGGAAGCCGTGTACGAAAAAATAGGCTATGCACCGGCGATCAAGGTCGGCGACAGCGTGTACGTATCCGGCCAGATCGGCCGCGATGCCGCGATGCAGCTGGTGGAGGATCGCGAAGCGCAGATCGTGCAGGCGTTCGAGAACCTCAAGCGCGTGCTGGAGGCGAGCGGCGCGACGCTCGGCGACGTGGTCGACCTGACGACCTTCCATACCGACATGCGCGACCTGCCGCTGTTCATGAAGGTGCGCGACCGCTATTTGCATGCGCACCCGAAGCCGGCCTGGACGGCCGTGGGCGCGCACATGCTCGGCGGGTCGCCCGGCTATATCGTGGAAATCAAGGCGGTAGCGGTGCTGGCGGGCTGACGCGCGCGCCGGACATTCGTCGTTCAAAACGATAAACGGATCGTCCCGCGTCAGCGGGCCGGTCCTGGAGACGCTTCATGACATCTTCTTCCGTTCGCTCGATTCCCGCGCTGATCGACGATGCGCCGCTCGGTGCGTTGCAGATCCGCGTCCTCGCACTGTGCGTGCTGATCGCGCTGCTCGACGGCTTCGACACGCAGGCGATCGCGTTTACCGGTCCGGCGATACTCGCCGCGTTCCGGCTGCCGGCCGGCGCGCTCGCACCGATCCTGACTGCCGGCATCGTCGGGATGACGATCGGCGCGATGACGCTCGGCCTCGTCGGCGACCGGATCGGCCGCCGGCCCGCGATCATGATCGGCCTTGCGCTGTTCGGCACCGCGACGCTGGCCACGTCGTGGGCCGGCGATCCGCGGCACATCCTCGCGCTGCGCTTCGTGGCCGGGCTCGGGATGGGTGGCTGCACGCCGGTGCTGCTCGCGCTCGCGGCCGAATACTGTCCGGCGCGCCTGCGCGGCGCGGTGATGACCGGCGTGCTGCTCGGCCTGCCTGCCGGCGCGATGCTCGGCGGATTGCTCGCCGCGCGGATGCTGCCGGTGATCGGCTGGTCGGGGATTTTCGTGGTGGGCGGCGCGGTGCCGCTCGCGGTGCTCGGCCTCGTCGCGCTGCTGTTGCCCGAATCGCTGTTCTATCTGGCCTCGCGCGGCGACGCACGCGCGCAGCAGCGCGTGCGTGCGACGCTGTCGAAGATCGTCACGCAGCCGTTGCCGGCCGACGCGCGCCTGAGCGTGCCCGACGAAGCGACGGCGAAGGCGAAGGCGAGCGTTGCCGCGCTGTTTCGCGGCGGCTATGCGGGCAAGACGCTCGCGATCTGGGCGATCTATCTGCTGAACTGGATTGCATGGTTCATGTTGCTGTCGTGGCTGCCGACCGTGCTGAAGGCGGCCGGCCTGACCGCGCAGCAAGCGCCGGTCGGCACCGTGATCGTCAATGCGGTGTTCATCGTCTGCGCGATTCCGCTGTCGATCGTGCTGCCGCGCGTGAATACGCGCAACCTGCTCGGCGCGATGTTCGCGTTCGGCATCGCGATCGCGATCGGCCTCGGCTACGCCGGCACGAACTGGGCGCTCGTGTTCGCGCTCGTCGGTGCGGCAGGGTTCGGGATCGGCGGGCAGCAGATCGCGCTGAACTACCTGATCGTCGGCGCGTATCCGACCGCGCTGCGGGCGACCGCGACCGGCTGGGCAATCGGGATGGGCCGCGCGGGCGCGATCGCGGGCTCCGCCGTGGGCGGCACGTTCCTGTCGTGGGGCGGGCCGTCCGGGTTCTTTCTCGCGCTGGCCGTGCCGCTCGCGCTCGCCGCGCTGGCCGCGTTCAGCCTGCGCGTTGATCGCGCGGACGCCGAAGTCGCGTCGGCCATCCCGCACTGAGCGGGTGCGGCAGGCGATCCGGCCCGTTCAATCCTGGGCGGCCGGATCGTCGCGTTCCGCCGAAGGCGGCAGGTACGTCATGCCTTCCTCGTCGTACAGCGTGTAGACGAGGTTCAGCATGCGCTCGATGTCTTCGGACGCATCGAGCCGGCGCATGCTCATGATGATCGGCGACACGAGCCGCGGATCGTCGAGGTCGTGGTACGAGATGTCGTCGCGTTTGAGCCCGTGCACGCTTTTCGGCACGATCGACACGCCTTCGCCGGCCGCGACGAGCCCGAGCGCGATCTGCAGCTCGCGGGTTTCCAGCACGCGCGCCGGCTTCAGCGCACGATCGTGGAAGGCCGACAGCACCTGGTCCGCATAGCTCGGGCGCGGCGTTTTCGGAAACACGATCAGCGTTTCGTTGAGCAGGTCGTGCAGCGACAGCGGCGTAGTTACCGTGCTCAGCCGATGGCCGAGCGGCAGCGCCGCGATCATCGGCTCCTCGCGCAGCACGACGCGGCGCACGTTCGGATCGTTGAGACGGATGCGCCCGAAGCCGACGTCGATGCGGCCTTCCTTCAGCGCCTTGATCTGGTCCATCGTCCACATCTCGTGCAGGCTGAGCTCGACTTCCGCATGCTGCTGGCGATAGCGGCGAATGACTTTCGGCAGCATCCCGTAGAGCGTCGAGCCGACGAAGCCGACCGACAGACTGCGCTCGATCTTGCCGACGCGTCGCGTCATCGATTCGAGTTCGGCCGTCTGCGCGAGCAGCTGCACCGCATGCTGATGGAAGAAACGGCCCGCTTCGGTGAGCTTCAGCGGCCGCGAATTGCGCTCGAACAGCACGATGCCGAGGATCTCTTCCAGTTGCTGGATCTGCCGGCTCAGCGGCGGCTGCGCGATATGCAGCCGTTGTGCGGCGCGCGTGAAGCTGCGTTCTTCGGCGACCGCAACGAAATAGCGCAGATGGCGTAGCTCCATGGTCCTTGCCGTCGAGTGAGGGTGATGCGAAGCCGGAGCCGGACACGGCCGAGAGGATATCGAGAGGCCGAGCGAAGAGTTAGTGATCCGTATTTTACTTGAGCTTCTTCCCTTGCGTGACCGATTTATGCGATCGGGATGCATCGCATCGCGGGTTCGCATTGCCCTGAAGCAGCGCGAGTCGCGCATGCATACCTCGCAGATATCAACCGATACCCAATCGGTGTTGGACTCGCTTTTTTGCGGCCGATAGTATCGACTCAAACAGTTGCAACCCGAAGAATGGAAACAATGCAACAAGGAGACATCCCCCGATCACATTCCTCACCCGCCGGCATGGCGCGCAGCGCGCGTCGTTCCCGGTCCAGTCGTGCCTTTCAGACAATCGTGCCCGCGTTCCGGATCGGCGACCACCCGTCGTCGCCGTATCGAATCGCCGGGAAATAAACTGATCCGATCTACCTCGACAAATTAGTCATACGTAGTAATCGGAAGCATTCATATTCAGGTTTGGAGACAGCATGAGATTTCAGCATCTCGTCGGCGGAGCTTTGCTCGGATTCGCGACGACCGGTTTTGCACAAAGCAGCGTGACGTTGTACGGCGTGCTGGATACGGGCGTCGAATACGTGTCGCATGCGAACGCCGACGGCAAGGGCATCGTGCGGATGCCGGCGATCACCGGCGAGTTGCCGTCGCGTTGGGGGCTGCGCGGTTCGGAGGATCTCGGCGGCGGCTACAAGGCGGTGTTCGCGCTCGAAAGCGGCTTCAACGTCGGCAACGGCACGATGGGGCAGGGCGGCCGCCTGTTCGGCCGGCAGAGCTGGGTGGGGATCGAGAGCCCGTACGGCACGCTGTCGTTCGGCCGCCAGTACACGATGACGTACTACGCGGTGCTCGACTCGGACCTGCTTGGCCCGAACATCTACGGGCTGCCGTCGCTCGATGCGTACATTCCGAACGGCCGCGCCGACAACGCCGTCGCATGGCGCGGCAAGTTCGGCGGCTTCACGGCCGGCGCGATGTATTCTTTCGGCCGCGATTCGGCCGGCACCGGCAACTCGCCGGGGCAAGGCACCTGCGCGGGCCCGACGCCCGGCGACACGACCGTGTGCCGGCTGTGGTCCGCGATGCTGAAGTACGACTCGACCGCGTTCGGCGTGGCCGCGTCGTACGAAGAGCAACGCGGCGGCAGCGACACCGCGGCCGCGAACTTCTTCGACGGCGTCAAGCCGTTGCCGCTCACCGCGAGCGGCGACAAGGACGATCGCGCGCAGGTCAACGGCTACGTCAACGCGTTCGGCATGAAGTTCGGCGGCGGCTGGATCGGCCGCTGGGTCGATACCGATGCGTCGGGCGGCCCGAACATGCGCTCGAACCTGTACTACCTCACCGCGAACTACTACGTGACGCCCGCGTTCCTCGTCGATACCGGCGTCTATCACGTGACCGTGTCCGGCCAGGACGCGCGCGCGACGCTGGGCGTGCTGCGCGGCACCTACTTCCTGTCGAAGCAGACCGCTGTTTATCTGCAGGGGGCGTATCTCGCGAACAGCGCGCATGCGGCGTTCTCGGTCAGCGCCGGTGGCGGCGGCACGACGCCCGCGCCGGGGCAGAACCAGGTCGGCGTGATGGCCGGGATCCGCCACATGTTCTGAGCGCGCGGTCGCGGGCGGCGCACGAGCCGCCCGCGACGCGATGCAATGCGATGCACGCGGCCGTCGTGCGTGCAGACGCTTTCCGATATGCAAATAACTCGAGAGAAAACGGAGGGTAGTATGGCGTCGACGATCAAGGGCGGACCTCGTTGCGGGGCATGGTGTTTCAGTTTGGCGCTCGCCGCTGCGGCGGCCGGCACGCTGGTGCTATCCGGTTGCAACGACAACGAAGTCCAGGACGCCGGGGGCGATACGGCCGCCACCGGGCTGAACTGCGATGCGACGATGAAGACGCGCTTCGTGCCGGATGCGAACACGACGGTGATCGCGGTGAAGTCGTTCAAGGCGGGCGACCCGCTGGTGCTCGATGCGTCGGCCGCGACGGCGTCGACGCCGGTCGCGGGCAACGACCTGTGTCTCGTCAAGCTGAATGTCGGCCCCGGTCACGCGGGCCCGGCGGGCGCGCCGTCGACGTCGGCCGGCATCGGGATGGAAATCTGGCTGCCCGCGCCGTCGAACTGGAATCGCCGGATTCACAATATCGGCGGCGGCGGATGGCAGGGCGGCGCGTACGACGACCCGACGCAGATCGCCAGCGCCGGCGGCGTGCCGAGTGCCGCGACGATCGCGGCGTCCGAAGGCGCGGTGGTCGGCACGACGGATACCGGGCACGCGGTCCAGGACGGCTCGTTCGCGATGAACCCGGACGGCACCATCGATACGACGCTGTGGAACGACTTCGCGCAGCGCAGCCTGCACGAACTGGCGCTCAAGACCAAGGCGCTCGCGGCGGCCTATTACGCGGCGCCGCAGAAGTATGCGTACTGGGACGGCTGTTCGACCGGCGGCCGACAGGGCTACAACGAAGTGCAGAACAACCCGTCCGATTACGACGGCTACCTGAACGGCGCACCGGCATTCAACTGGTCGAAGTTCATTACCGGCGAGCTCTATCCGCAGATCGTTGCGCAAAGCGATCTCGGCGGGGTGACGCTGACCGATGCGCAACAGGCGTTGCTGTCGGGCGCGGCCGTCAGTGCGTGCGATTCGGTTGGCGGCCAGCATCTGGGCTACCTGATGGACCCGGCGCAATGCCGCTACGATCCGACGCAGGACGCCACCGTGCTGTGTTCAGGTGTGACGATCGGTGCCGTGACCGGAACGAATGCGACGGCCGCATGCGTGACGGCGGCGCAAGCGACGGCGATGAACAAGACCTGGTACGGGATGACGCGCGACGGCTCGGTGCCGAGCCCGGCGGCCGACACCGGCACGGCGACGTCGCTCGCGGCGAACCAGCTGTGGTTCGGCCTGATGCGCGGCACGGGCACCGGCGCGCTAGCCGGCGCATCGCCGTTCAGCATCTCGACCGATCTGGTCGCGCTGGAACTGCAGGATCCGACGATCGCGGGCACCAACTTCAGGAACGCGACCGGCAACGGCGCGAACAAGTGGAGGGGGCTCGGCTATGCGGGGCTTGCGAACGCGTACGACCAGGGCCTGTCATTGCAGCCGTCGTTCGGCAACATCAATACCGACAATCCGGACCTGTCGGGGCTCGTGCGTGCCGGCGCGAAGGTGCTGCATTATCACGGTCTCGCCGATCCGCTGATCACGCCGTCGGGCAGCATCAACTACTACGAGCGCGTCGCGGCCCGGATGGGCGGCATCCCGGCCGTGCAGCAGGTCGACCGGCTGTTCCTCGTGCCCGGCATGGGCCACTGCAGCGGGTACGGCGGCGTGAACGGCACGGCCGGCCCGGCGCAGACGGCGAATACGGTGCCGCTGCCGCACGCCGATCGTCAGGACCTGTATGCGCGACTCGTCGACTGGGTCGAGAACGGCAATGCGCCGACCCGCATCGACCTGACGTCGGCGGACGGCAGCGCGAGCCAGCCCGTCTGCATGTATCCGACGAAGGCCACGTACAACGGTTCGGGGTCGATCAAGGACGCGGCGAACTACGCGTGCAAGTGAGCAGTCGGCGCGCGGCGCACGCGGGGGGATGCCGTCGGCTGGTCGAAGCCGTTGGCCTCGCGCGTTAGCGATGGATTGCCTGCGCGCAACCGCTTCACGTCCTGCTCCGACACCGGCGCGGCGCGATTTCCCCGCGCGCCGCGCACGTAGCTGACCGCCGTCGTGATCCCGCTGCGGGTGAGGGCGCCGTGCATCGTTTGCATCCGCTGCACGGACCCGTGCGTGCCGGGCATGTTTCGCGCATCGTCGCGCCGGGCGACCGCTTCGCGGCGATCCGGCGCGAACGCGGCGGCGTCAGTGTGAGCACCGGCACGATCTTTCACGACTCCCACGGCATTGCGCAACTAACGGTCATTCGCCCATTTCCCCGGCGACGGGGGCTCATGCGTCGTGCTGACCGGCATCGACACAGCGTGCGTACAGCAGCCAGGCAGATGGCATGTTTGTTTCCACTCGACGCTCGCATACGGGGCCGAACCCCGTGCGAGAGCCTGTCATTTCGGTTGCGCGGTTGCGCGGTTGCAGGGTGAGGCGGTCCGGTTGTCGAACGCGGCGCAGCTTGCGTCGAGGCATCGCGAGGTTCATGCGAGGAACGGCGCACGCTGCTTGTTGCGGCGAAGCCCGTCGCGCCCGGCGTGCGCGGCGCGTACCGGTTGCTGCACGACGAGGCCTAGTGGGATGCGCTGACGCCGTTGCTCGAGGGGGTGAAGGTGTTCGCGCGGGCCTCGGGCGCGAATCGCGGAATCCGACGCCGCCGGCGGCTCCGTCCGTCAGCGAAAGGTCGACCGACGCGTGACGGCGGCGAGCGGTGTCGAGTGCTGCGGTTCGCACAGCGTCGCTCGCTGGCGGGTGATGTGCCGGGTCGGCGTGCTCGCCGGCCAGCGCGCCGCCGCGTCGAAACTGGCGCGCAGCATCCCGCTCAGCGGCTCGCGCGCGAATACAGCAACGAATCGGCGTCGTTGAAGCGGATGCGCACCGGATCGGCATACCCGGCCTTTTCCGCGACGCGGATCGACGCGCCGTTGGCCGGCGCGATCAGGCACACGCTGCGCTCGAACCGGTGCTGCGCGTCGAGCCAGCCGAGCGCGTGCGTGAGCGCTTCGGTCGCATAGCCCTTGCCGTGCGCCCAGGTCGCGAGCGCCCAGCCGGCCTCCGGCACGCCGCGAATCGACGGCTCGACGGCGCGGTGGAAGTCGGCGAAACCGAGATCGCCGACGTAGCGGCCCGACGCCTTCTCGCGAATCGCCCAATAGCCGTAGCCGAGCAGCGGCCACAGGCCGCGATACGCGAGCATCCGCATCCACGAGTCGCGCGGCGCCGACGGCTGGCCGTTGAAGATGTGCGCGACGACGGTCGGCTCGGCCCACATCGCGACGAGCGCATCGAAGTCGCCGAGCGGATGGCCTTCGAGGATCAGGCGCGGGGTGTCGAGCGCTGGCGGGGACGTGACGGGCGGCAATGCGCTGACGGTCATCGGATATTCCATTGGGAAGGAGGATGAAGGCGGCGCGTTGCGCCGCCCGCAGGCACCGTACGATACCGCGGAAATCGTTGCGCGACCGCAAGCCCCTGGCCGCATCGGGCAATGTGCCCGACACCGTCCTACTTCCGGCTTTTCAGGAAGCTGCGGCCATGCGCGGTGATCGACGCGCCGGAGCGGCCGTTGGCGGCATGGCTGACGAACCCGGCGCCGACGAGTTCCTGTTCGACCGACCAGCCGAGTGCCGGCGCGTCCCGGCCGTAGCGCACGTCGGCGAGGCGCTCGAGTGCCCAGATCGCGGACGCGGACAGGGTGGGGGTGTTTGACGTGACGTTGTCGTTCATCGCTTCCTCGCAGAAAGATGATTCAGGGTGAACGGCACGAAGCCGTGAAAGCGGACGACGCGGGGTCAGTCCGCCTGGAGCAAGGGCAGCAGCGCCTGCAGCGCGGCTTCCTCGTCGGGGCCGGTCGCGAGCACCTGCGCGGAGGTGCCGCCATGCATCAGCAGTGATGCGATGGCATGGCCGCTCCTCGCGTTGCCGCTGAGCCCGTTGGCGATCAGCAGGATGTCGCTTTCGAAACGGTGTGCCGCCGCGACGACCGCGTCGCGGGTGGTGTTCGCGCGGCCGCGGTTCCATGCGGCGCCGATTTCAACGTAGACGACGGTTGGCACGATGCGGGTCAGCCTTGCGGAAGGTCGTCGGGACCGTGCGCGACGAGCGGCCGGCAGCACGGCATGAACGCGCGGAGCGCGGCTTGCCGCCGCACCGCGGGGCGACGTACAGGCGATGTCGGCGCATCATTCATCTCGAACATGTCGGCATCCTCAGCGAAACCGCCATCAAGTCCGGCGAATGTTGCAAAGGGTGCCATTATAATACGACAGCTAGATTATGTGTATTGCATTATAATGCAGTGCGTGTGAAGCCCGGCCTGCCGATCCGTCGGCGGCGACGCGGCCGCGCGCGGCCGGCACTTTTTGCCGATCCCCGAACCCCCTCCGAATGGAAGCTGGAATGAACGCTGCACCCGCCTGCCCGCAATGCGCGATGGAAAACACCTACCCGGACGGCACGCTTTACGTGTGCGCGGACTGCGGTCATGAATGGTCGGCAGGCGTCGGCGCCGAAGCGGGCGACGAACCGGCGGGCGACGTCGTCAAGGACGCGAACGGCAACGTGCTGTCCGACGGCGATTCGGTCGTGCTGATCAAGGACTTGCGCGTGAAGGGTTCATCGATCACGCTGAAGATGGGTACCAAGGTCAAAAGCATCCGGCTCGTCGGCGGCGATCACGAAGTCGATTGCAAGACCGACCTCGGCGGCTTCATGCTGAAGGCCTGCTACCTGAAGAAGGTCTGACCGCGCGCGGTTCGACCGACTCTCCGATTATCCGGGCCTGCCGCGCATGAGCGAGGATCGAGCTTCCTATGACGCATTCCTGCGGTTCCTGGCGATGCCGTTGAACGACGGCCGTCCGTTCGTGCTCGAGACGAAGCACACGGTGTCCCTGCACTTCGACCACTTCGGCACGCAGAGCTTCATGTCGCTGAAGGATCCGGTGCGGCTCGAACTCGGCTATACGCGCGTGATGATGGGCTTCCTGCTGCTGCAGCCCGTGCCCGCGCGTATCTGCATGATCGGGCTCGGCGGCGGATCGCTCGCGAAATACTGCTACCGGCACCTGCCCGATACCGCGATCGACGCAGTCGAGATCAATCCGGACGTGATCGCGCTGCGCAACGTGTTCCGGATCCCGGACGACGATGCGCGCTTCGCGGTGATATGCGCGGACGGCGCGGACTACGTGGCGAGGGAAGAGGTGCGGGCGGACGTGATCCTGCACGACGCATTCGTCGCCGATGGCATGCCGGGCCGGTGCACGGGCACCGCGTTCCTCGACGCATGCCGCGCGAGGCTCAGCGAAACGGGCGTGCTCGCGATCAACTTCATGGACGACGATCCGGCGCTGCCGCGGCATCTCGAGCAGTTGCGCGAGGTGTTCGACGGGTCGTATGCGCTTGTTCCGTGCGGCGACGACAACAACTTCATCGCGTTTGCCTGGAAGAACGGCAACCCGCTGCCATCGCTGCGCGTTTTGCTCGAACGCGCGCTCGAGATCGCATCGGCCGGCGAGCTGAAGCTGTCGCCGACGGCCCGGCGCATGAAGGAAGGCGAGTGCATCGATCCCGCGCGGCTCGTGTGGCGCGCGCGCGAGCATGCACGGTGGGAAATCTGCGCGTGAGCGGCGCCGCGGGTTCGAGCGCGCTTACTTCATTCGCTTGCCGAGCGCGCTTTTCGTCTTGTACGTTACGCCGTGCTGGTCGAGATACTCGCGGATCAGTTGCCGCACGACCTGCGACGGCGTGAGATCCTGCTCCGCGCAGAGTATTTCGAACGCTTCTTTCTTGGCGGGATCGATCAGGACGGTGAGGCGGGCGGTTTTCGTTTCCATCGTGCGGCAGCGCTGGTGGGTATGTTAATCAAATTATAATACATCTGTTTCCGGCGTCACGTCCGGAATGGGGCATCGGGTGCAGGCGCCGGCTCAATGCCGGCGATCGAGCCATGCCGGCGGGCGCCAGGTTGCTCGAATCGTCAGCCATATATGGTAATTGGATTATCATCTTCTGTTACCCGGATTGGGCCTTGAGTACAATGTCGACCGACGCTGCCGGCCCTGGGTTGTCCCGGGCGGCGGCGTCGGCCGCGCGACCGGTCGTCCGGCTGCTTCCGGTTTCACACGGCACGTGTTCGCCGTCACTTCGATATCCGCGTCATGACCCCGATCAAGTTCGTTCTTCGCTACACGGCTATCCCGTTTACGGCCATCGTGGCCGTCGTGGTGTGGGCCGTCATCCCTTCGTCGAAAGAGGTCGACGCGCGGCAATATGCGGCGCTGTCGCGCGGATATGCGAGCTTTCCGCTACCGTTCAGACATGAAATCGCGGAAGCGATGGATGAAGGCCGGATCAGCGACCGGCGTTACCAGACGCTGGTGCGCGACTCGCTGGGCAATGGCGTGGCGCTGGACTGGCCGGCGTCGGGTGTCGCCGACGTCGTCGCCGAGCGGCGCCGGCTGGCCGAACTGCTGAAGGCCGATGCGGGCCTGGAGGAGCATCAACAGTGAAGATTGCACTGGTTTCGATGGCGTTCGCGCTGATTATCGCGAGCCTGATTTTCGCGCTGTATTTCATGAATCACGATCGCGGGACGAGCAAGCGGATGGCGTGGTCGCTCGCGGCGCGCGTCGGGTTGTCGATCACGCTGTTTCTGTCGCTGCTGATCGCGTACCGGCTCGGATGGATCGAGCCGACGGGGCTGCCGATCGGGCGGTGATGCGCGGTGCGCTCGAGCATGCCCACCCGGCGGCATGAGCGGGCCGGGCGGAATCGATCCGAAGTCGACCGAAGCCGCCCGGCCGGCACCGCCGATGCTTACGCCGCCTGAGCGTAGCGGTTCGACGGATACGGCAGCCCGAGGTGTTCGCGCAGCGTCGTGCCGTCGTAATCGCGCCGGTATGCGCCGCGCTCCTGCAGGATCGGTACGACCCCGGCGGCAAAGTCGGCGAACGCGGTCGGCGTGCCGCCGCGCACGATGAAGCCGTCGGTGGCGCGCGCTTCGACCCAGGCCTGCAACCCGTCGGCGACCTGTTCGGGCGTGCCCGCGAAGGCGGGCCGCGGCGTGGCCGCTTCGAGCGCCACCTCGCGCAGCGTCAGGCCGCGCTCGGCCGCGTCGCGCTTGATCGCGTCGGTGGTGCTGCGGAACTGGTTGCTGCCGAGTTCGCCGAGATCCGGGAACGGCGCGTCGAGCGCGTATTGCGCAAAGTCGTGGTGATCGAAGTAGCGGCCGAGATAGTCGAGCGCGTTGTCGATCGTCACGAGCCGGGCGGTATCCTGATATTGCGCTTCCGCATCGGCGGCCGACGCCGCGACGATCACGCTGATCCCCTGGAACACCTTCAGGCTGTCGGGCGCGCGGCCGTGCGCGGCGAGCCGCCGCTGAACGTCCGCATAGAACGCCTGCGCGAGCGGGATCGTCTCCTGGCGCGTGTAGATCGCATCCGCATGCTCGGCCGCGACGCCCTTGCCGTCGTCGGACGCGCCGGCCTGGAACAGGATCGGGCGCCCTTGCCGCGAACGGCCGATGTTCAGCGGCCCGGCCACCGAGAAAAATTCGCCGACGTGATTCAGCGTGTGCAGTTTGTCCGGATCGAAGAACACGCCGCTTGCCTTGTCGCGTACGAAGGCGTCGTCCTCCCACGAATCCCATAGCCCTTTCGCCACCGTCAGGAATTCCGACGCGATCCGGTAGCGCAGCGCGTGCTCCGGGTGCGCGGCGCGCGAGAAATTCTTCGCGGAACCTTCGAGCGGCGAGGTGACGACGTTCCAGCCGGCGCGGCCGTCGCTCAGGTGGTCGAGGCTCGAGAGCTGCCGCGCGACGGTGAACGGATCGCTGTACGACGTCGACAGCGTGCCGACCAGCCCGATCCGTTCGGTGACGAGCGCAAGCGCCGACAGCAGCGTGAGCGGCTCGAAGCGGTTCAGGAAGTGCGGGATCGACTTCGCGTTGATGTGCAGTCCGTCGGCGACGAACAGCAGGTCGAATTTGGCGGCTTCGGCCTGTTTCGCGAGCGTGCGGACGAAGTCGACGTTGATGCTTGCGTCGGCGACCGCATCCGGGTGCCGCCATGCGGACATGTTGCCGGACGCGCCCTGGATGATGGCGCCGAGATGGATCTGGCGGGGAGAAGCGGAAGTCGATTGGCTCATGGCAGCGGTGCGGTGAAGGGCAAAGGTCAGGCGAGGGCAGGCAGCGGCGATGCTGCCGGCGCGTAGGGCAGGGTCGGCAGCGCGTCGAGCAGCGACGCGGTGTACGGGTGCGACGGCGCGCCGAACACCCGGTCGACCGGGCCGCTTTCGACGACGCGGCCGCCGCGCATCACGAGAATCCGGTCGGCGACGTGATGCACCACGCCGAGATCGTGCGAGATGAACAGCATCGCGGTGCCGTGCTCCGCCTGCAGGTCGGCGAGCAGGTCCAGCACCTGCGCCTGGATCGATACGTCGAGCGCGCTGACGGGCTCGTCCGCGACGAGCAGCGCGGGATTCGACGCGAACGCGCGCGCGATCGCGACGCGCTGCCGCTGGCCGCCGGACAGTTCGCGCGGATACCGGTCGATGCAACCGGCGCCGAGCTGCACTTCGTCGAGGAGTTGCAGCACGCGCCGACGCCGCGCGTCGCCATGGATACCGGCCACATCGAGGCTTTCGCCGACGATCTGTCCGACCGCGTAGCGCGGGTCGAACGAGCTGTACGGATCCTGTGCGATCAACTGCAGCCGCGCGCGGCGGGCACGTCGCGCGGCTTCCGGCACGCCGTTCCACGGCTGGCCGTCGAGCACGACGGTGCCGCCGTCCGGTTCGACGAGTCCGAGCACGATCCGCGCGACCGTGGATTTGCCGGAGCCGGATTCGCCGACGATGCCGAGCGTCTCGCCGCGGGCGAGC
>NZ_JAGIXF010000071.1:0-33947 GCF_021483755.1 Burkholderia sp. WTPI3
TGAAGGTGCGAAGCGCAGCTTCGGCGAACGCAGCAGCACCGAGCGCCGCTCGGGCGGCGCGCCACTGAAAACCGCGCAACCCGTCAAGCGCCGCGAGGCCGACATCGATCACGGCGACGAAACTGGCCTGATGCGCCTGTCGAAGCGCATGTCCGAGCTCGGCCTGTGCTCGCGCCGCGAAGCCGACGAATGGATCGAGAAAGGCTGGGTGCTCGTCGACGGCGAACGCATCGACACGCTCGGCACCAAGGTCCGCCCCGACCAGAAGATCGAGATCGACGAGCGCGCCAGCGCCGCGCAGGCCGCGCAAGTGACGATCCTGCTGCACAAGCCGGTCGGCTACGTGTCCGGTCAGGCGGAAGACGGCTATGAGCCCGCATCCGTGCTGATCACGCGCGCGAACCAGTGGAGCGGCGACCGCTCGCAGGTTCGCTTCTCGCCGCAGCACCTGCACGCACTCGCGCCGGCCGGGCGCCTCGACATCGATTCGACCGGCATGCTCGTGCTGACGCAAAACGGCCGGATCGCAAAGCAACTGATCGGCGAGCAGTCGGACATCGACAAGGAATACCTGGTGCGCGTGCGCTTCGGCGAGCGGCTCATCGACATCGACCAGCACTTCCCGGCGGAATCACTCGCGAAGCTGCGCCACGGCCTCGAACTCGACGGCGTCGCGCTGAAGCCGGCGATGGTGAGCTGGCAGAACGGCGAGCAGTTGCGCTTCGTGCTGCGCGAGGGCAAGAAGCGTCAGATCCGCCGCATGTGCGAGCTAGTCGGCCTCGAAGTGATCGGCCTGAAGCGCGTGCGCATGGGCCGCGTGATGCTGGGCGCGCTGCCGCAGGGGCAATGGCGCTATCTGTCGGCCGACGAGTCGTTCTGACGTTCTGACGGCGAGCACGCTGCGCGTGCCACGCAAAGGAAAAGCCCGCTTGCGCGGGCTTTTCCTTTTCCGGTGCAGCGACGGCATGTCACGCCGCGCAGGCGTCCGCGTGCCGGTCAATCGTCGTCGGCCGGATCGAGCCCCGGGAACAGCACCTCGGTGAAGCCGAAGCGCGTGAAGTCGGTGATCCGCATCGGGTACAGCTTGCCGATCAGGTGATCGTACTCGTGCTGGACCACGCGCGCGTGGAAACCTTCGGCGACGCGATCGATCTTCGCGCCGAACTGGTCGTAACCGCTGTAGCGCACCTTCGCGTAACGGCTGACCACGCCGCGCATGCCCGGCACCGACAGGCAGCCTTCCCAGCCCTCTTCCATGTCCGGCGGCATGTACTCGATCTTCGGGTTGATCAGCACGGTCTCGGGCACGGGCGGTGCGTCCGGATAACGGTTGTTGCTGCCGAAGCCGAAGATGATGATCTGCAGCCCGATGCCGACCTGCGGCGCGGCGAGCCCCGCACCGTTTGCGTGATGCATCGTCTCGAACATGTCCGCGACGATCTCGTGCAGCTCGGGTGTATCGAACCGCTCGACCAGTTTGGCGACTTCGAGCAGGCGCGGGTCGCCCATCTTCAGGATCTCGCGAATCATGGCGTATTGCCCTCCAGGAGTTGGTGCAGTCCGTCTTCGTCCAGTACGGGAATGCCGAGCTCCTCGGCCTTCACGAGCTTGCTGCCCGCCTCGGCACCCGCGACCACGTAATCCGTCTTCTTCGATACCGAGCCCGCGACTTTCGCGCCCGCCGCTTCGAGCATCTCTTTCGCGGCGTCACGCGTGAGGTTCGGCAGCGTACCCGTCAACACGACCGTCTTGCCGGCCAGCACACCCTGCGGCGCCTTCGGCGCGGGCGGCCCTTCCGGCCACGTGACCTTGCCGGGCGCGCGCAGTTGCTCGATCACGGTCCGGTTGTGCTCTTCCGCGAAGAACTGGTGAAGCGACTCGGCGACGATCGGCCCGACGTCGTTGACTTCGAGCAGCTCGTCGATCGACGCGTCCATGATCGGGGTCAGCGAACCGAAATGCTTCGCGAGATCCTTCGCGGTCGACTCGCCGACATGCCGGATGCCGAGTCCGTAGATGAAGCGCGCGAGCGTCGTGTGCTTCGCCTTCTCGAGCGAGTCGAGCAGGTTCTGTGCGGACTTGTCGGCGAACCGGTCGAGTTCCGCGAGCGTCGCGAAACCCAGATTGAACAGGTCGGCCGGCGTGCGCACGAGATTCAGTTCGACGAGCTGGTCGATGATCTTCTCGCCGAGCCCGTCGATGTCGAGCGCGCGGCGCTGCGCGAAATGCCACAGCGCCTGCTTGCGCTGCGCCGGGCAGAACAGGCCGCCCGTGCAGCGCGCGATCGCCTCGTCGGGCAGCCGCTCGATCCTCGAGCCGCACACCGGGCATTCGGTCGGCATCACGAATTCGACCGCATCGGCCGGCCGGCGATCGAGCAGCGCGCCGACGACCTCCGGAATCACATCGCCCGCTCGCCGCACGATCACTGTATCGCCGATCCGGATGTCCTTGCGGCGTACTTCATCCTCGTTGTGCAGCGTCGCGTTGGTCACCGTCGCGCCGCCGACGAACACAGGTTCGAGCCGTGCAACGGGCGTGATCGCACCGGTGCGGCCGACCTGCACGTCGATCGCGACGAGCCTGGTCAGCGCTTCCTGCGCCGGGAATTTGTGCGCAAGTGCAAAGCGCGGCGCGCGCGACACGAAGCCGAGGCGATCCTGTTCATCGCGCCGGTTCACCTTGTAGACGACGCCGTCGATGTCGTACGGCAGCGACTCGCGCTTCTCGCCGACCTTGTGGAAGAAGCCGAGCAAGCCTTCGGCACCGTGCACGACTTCGCGCTCGCGGTTCACCGGCAGGCCGAGCGACTCGTACCAGTCGAGCAGCGCGCTGTGCGTGTCGGGCATCGGCATGCCGTCCAGCACGCCGATGCCGTAAGCGAAGAACGACAGCGGACGCTGCGCTGTGATCTTCGGGTCGAGCTGGCGCAGGCTGCCCGCCGCCGCATTGCGCGGGTTCGCGAATTCGCGCTGCTCGGCCGCGCGCTGGCGTTCGTTCAGGCGTGCGAAATCGCGCTTGAACATCAGCACCTCTCCGCGCACGTCGAGCAGGGCCGGGACGTGTGCACCTTTCAGCTTCAGCGGAATCGAGCGGATCGTGCGGACGTTCTGCGTCACGTCCTCGCCCGTCGTGCCGTCGCCGCGCGTCGACGCCTGCACGAATACGCCGCGCTCATAGCGCAACGAGATCGCGAGTCCGTCGAACTTCAGCTCGCACGCGTATTCGACGGGGTCGGTCACCGAGCCGGCGAGGTCGGTCGTCTTGTCGAGCGCATCGGCGACGCGCTTGTCGAACGCGACGATGTCCTCGTCGGCGAAGCCGTTGTTCAACGACAGCATCGGTGCGTCATGGACGACCGGCGTGAAGCCGTTTGCCACTTCGCCGCCGACGCGTTGCGTCGGCGAATCGGGCGTCACGAGTTCGGGATGATCGGTTTCGAGTTGCTGCAGCTCGCCAAACAGCCGGTCGTATTCGGCGTCGGGCAAATCCGGCTGGTCGAGCACGTAGTAGGCGTGGTTCGCCCGCTCGAGTTGGTCGCGCAGCCACGCGGCACGCGCGTCGGGCTGGCTGGCTGGCGGTTCGGCTTGGGTTCGGGCCATGCTGGCGACAGATTCGTTCTGAAAAATCGGATGTTCGATTATCTCAGTTTGATGCCGCGACGGCGACACGCAATGCGTGCCACACGCCCCCTCGCAGCGCACGCGGGCGGCGTGTGTGCGGCACTGCAGCGACGAGCGGCGGCGCCGGATGCCGCCGCCCGCAAAACGCGTTACTGACTGAAGAGGCGACGCGTGACCGGCGAACCGGCCGGGATACCCGCTTCCTCGAGCTTCGCGTACAACTTCATCAACTGCTGATCGATCGCGACCAGCGTCGATTCCGGCAGCGGCCGGCGCGAATCGTCGACGACGCGCGCCCCGATCCGCTCGGACAGCGACTTCGCGTAATCGCACATCAGCCGGAACGGCAGGATGTCCTCTTCGGCGACCGGTACGTCGAGCACCAGCGTGATCATGTTGCCGCCCTTGTACGTGAGGTCGTCGCGCAGGAAGTTCGTGTCGCCGAACTGCAGCATGAACACGGGGTTCTGCTTCGCGTCGAGTTTCACGAAACGCGTGCCGTCGCGCGACAACAGCAGCCCGTCTTGCGATGCAACAGCCTGCACGTAGTTCGCTGACCACGGCGCGCCGTCCGACATCACGTTGATCGACAGCTGCGCATCGCACTGCGCGGCAAAGCCGTCGAGCTCGCGCGCCATCGCGACCGTCTCCATCATGTCCGGGAATTCCGGTGCGCCGTCGATTGCATCGGCGAACTGCTGGACGCCCGTCACGAATTCGGAGAATTCAAGCTCGTTGAGCGCGCCGCTGCGGTTCGCAAGCTGTGCGGCCGCGCGCAGCTCTTCATAGCGCACACCGTTCTGCAGCAGCTCCCACTGGCCGCCTTCCGGCTTGCCTTCGATATGCACGGGCTTGCTGCCCGCACGGCGCAGCCGCTGGGCGGCCGGCAGTATCTTGTCGCCTGGAAGCAATCCGCCGAGACGAATCGGCACGATGCAGTCGATCCGGCGGTCGACGATCGCGGGAGGCGCCGACGAGATCGTCGTCGCAGCCGGCAGCACGGGTTCGACCGGCTCGTCCGATACCGCGGACGCCGGTGCGTCGGACGTGGCAGCCACCGAACCTTCGTGGACGGCCTGTTCCGTCGATGCAGTCGATTCGGTCGACTCCGGCGACAGGTCGGTGCCGGTCGCCTCGGCCTGCAGGTCGGCCGGCGTGTCCGCCGGCGCTACGCCGCCGAACGTCGGCTCGACGCGCGCGGCGTCGGTCGACGCGCTCAAGGCGGCCGCCGGCGCAGCGGCGGGTTCGCGCCGCGTGGGCTGGCGCACCGGCTCGATGAACGGCCGCTCATCGTCGCGCTCGGGGCGATTCATCGCCTCGGCAGCTTCTTCCGGCATCGGGCGCGGCATCTTGCGCCGCACCTTCGCGCCCTGCCACGCGTTGTAGACCACGACGCCGCCCACCACGACGGCGCCCGCGCCGATCAAACCGAGTGTCAACTCGTCCATGCACGCTCCATCAGCAATTCTTTTTCGTCGGAACCGCGAACGGGCGCCCATGCGCCGCGCGAACGCGATTCGGTTTCGTCAAACGTCAATTCTGCGCAAAACCCGCGGCGGTTTCCATGTCCACCGCGACAATCCGCGACACACCCTGCTCCTGCATCGTCACGCCGATCAGTTGCTGCGCCATCTCCATCGCGATCTTGTTGTGCGAGATGAAAAGGAACTGTGTCTTGTCGGACATTGCACGCACGAGATTCGCGAAACGCTCGGTGTTCGCGTCGTCGAGCGGCGCATCGACCTCGTCGAGCAGACAGAACGGCGCCGGGTTCAACTGGAACATCGCGAACACCAGCGCGGTGGCGGTCAGCGCCTTCTCGCCGCCCGAAAGCAGGTGGATGGTCGCGTTCTTCTTGCCCGGCGGCTGCGCCATCACCTGCACGCCGGCATCGAGAATTTCGTCGCCCGTCATGATCAGCTTCGCCTGGCCGCCGCCGAACAGGCGCGGGAACAGGTCGCTGAAGTGACGGTTGACCTCGTCGAAGGTGCCCTGCAGCAACGTGCGGGTTTCCTGGTCGATCTTGTGGATCGCGTCCTCGAGCGTCGTGATCGCGTCGGTCAGGTCGGCCGACTGCGCGTCAAGGAACAACTTGCGCTCGCTGGCGGCCTTCAACTCGTCGAGCGCGGCCATGTTCACCGGACCGAGCGCATTGATCGCGTTGTTCAGGCGCGTGACTTCGCCCTGCAGGTACGACGGCTTGAGATCCGGCGTCAGCTTGTCGCGCAGCGCTTCCTCGTCGACCTCGGCCGCCGCGAGCTGCTCGGCGAACTGCTCGACGGACAGGCGCGCGGCCTGCTCCTTCAGTTGCAGCTCGGTGATGCGGTCGCGCAGCGGCTGCAGCGAACGTTCGGCAACGAGACGCTGCTCGTCCGATGCGCGCAGCTTCGCGGTCAGGTCGTCGAGTTCGATCCGCGCGGCCTGCAGCGCTTCTTCCTTGACCGCACGAATTTCGAGCGCGTCCTGCAGGCCCGTATGCGCGGTCTGCTCGTTGATCGTTTCGAGTTCGGCGCGTGCATCTTCCAGCGAGGCGGCGACGCGTTCGCTCTGCTCGTGCGCGACCTGGATGCTGCGCTTGAGCTCGTCGATCCGCGTGACGGCGTTGCGCGCGGCGAAGCGCGCGTCGTTCGCGCCGCGCTCGAGGTCGCGGGCTTCCTGGCGTGCCTGCGTCAGCGATTCGTCGAGTGCTTCGAACGCGAGCTGGTTGTCTTCGAAACGCGCCTGCAACTCGGCAAGCTCGCCGTCGAAACGCTCGAAGTTCGCTTCCGACTCCGCGCGCAGTGCACGCTGCTCGTCGACCTGCGCGCCGATTTCCTCGAGTTCCTCGCGGATCTGCGTGCTGCGCTGCGTGTAGCGTTCATGTGCCTGCGCGAGCTTCAGCACGTCCATCTGCAGCGCGTGCACGCGCTGCGTCGCGCGTTCGGCCTGGGCGCGCACGTCGCCCAGCGCCTGGGTGGCCTGCGTGTGCGCGGCTTCCGCCCGCACGGCGGCCGTGCGCGCCTCGTCGGCAAGGAGTGCCTGTGCGCGCACCTGGCGCGTCAGGTTTTCGATTTCCTGCTGGCGGGCCAGCATCCCGGCCTGCTCCGAATCGGCTGCGTACAGCTGCACGCCGACCCGCGTGACGATGTGGCCGGCCTTGACGACGAATGCACCGCCCGCCGGCAGTTGCGCGCGCGTCGCGAGCGCCTGCGCGACGTCGTCGGCGACGTACACATTGCCGAGCCAGTCGTTCAGCACCGCGCGGATGCCCGCATCGTCGATGCGCAGCAGCGACAGCACCGGGCGCAGCCCGGCTGCCGCGGCAGCCGGTTCGCCGGCCGCGGGCGGCGCATAGAACGCGAGCTTCGCGGGCGGCGCGTCGGTCGCGAACGCCTTCACCCAGTCGAGATTCGACACTTCGAGCGCGGCGAGACGCTCACGCAATACCGCCTCGAGCGCCGCTTCCCAGCCCGGTTCGACGTGCAGCTTCTTCCACAGGCGCGGCAGCGCGCCGAGCTCGTGCTTGTCGAGCCACGGCTGGATCTTGCCTTCGGTCTGCACGTTCTCCTGCAGTTGCTTCAGCGCGGCAAGCCGCGCCTCGAGCTGGTGGATCTGCGCGCTTTCGGCCTGTACGCGCTCTTGCGCGGCGCGGCGCTCGCCGTCGAGGCGCGGCACCGTTTCCTGCGCGTCGGCAAGCCGCGCCTGCGCTTCGGCGAGGATCTCTTCCTGTTCGGCGAGCTGCATGCGCAACTCTTCGAGCTGCGCCTCGTCCGGCGCGTCGAGCCCGCCCGCCTCGGACTTCAGACGCTCGTGGCGCTGCTGAAGCTGCTGGAGCTGCTGGTCGGCGTTGCGCTGATGCGCGGCTTCGAGCTTCAGCGACTGTTCGGTCTGTGCGATCCGCGCGCGCTCGTCGTTGAGCTGCGTCTGTGCGTCGCGCCACTTCGCTTCGAGGGTCGGCAGCGCGTCGTGCTTCGCCGCCGCATTGTCTTCAGCGAGCGCGGCCTTCTCGTCGGCCATCGCGCGCGCCTCTTCGGCTTCCTCGAGTTCGTCCTGCGCCTTCTCGGCCTGCGCGCGCCATTGCTCGCGCTGCGCGTTCAGTGCAGCGATCTGCGCCTGCACGCGGTTGCGCGATTCGACGATGAACTTGATCTCGGCCTCGAGGCGGCTCACTTCGGCATTCGCCTCGTAGAGCGCGCCCTGCGCACCCTGCATCGCGTCGCTCGCCGAGTAATGCGCGACCCGCAGCGTCTCGAGTTGCGACTCGACCTCGCGCAACTTGGCCGTCTGCGCCTCGAGGTCGATCTGCGCCTGCTCGATCGCCCGCTGCTGTTTCTGCTGCTCGCCCGCGGCCTCGTTCTTGCGCAGCAGCCATAACAGGCGCTGCTTCTCCTCGCCGTCGGCGACGAGTTCCTTGTATTTGGTCGCGACGACGGCCTGCGCCTCGAGCTTCTCGAGGTTCGCGCCGAGTTCGCGGACGATGTCCTCGACGCGCGTCAGGTTCTCGCGCGTGTCGTGCAGACGGTTCTCGGTCTCGCGGCGGCGCTCCTTGTACTTCGACACGCCCGCGGCTTCCTCGAGGAACACGCGCAGCTCTTCCGGCTTCGCCTCGATGATCCGCGCGATCATCCCCTGCCCGATGATCGCGTACGCGCGCGGGCCGAGACCGGTGCCGAGGAAGATGTCCTGGATGTCGCGGCGGCGCGCCGGCAGGTTGTTGATGTAGTAGCTCGACGTGCCGTCGCGCGTCAGCACGCGCTTCACGGCGATCTCGCCGTACTGGCCCCACTGTCCGGCCGCACGGCCGTCGGAGTTGTCGAAGATCAGTTCGACGCTTGCCCGGCTGCCGGGCTTGCGGGCGGTCGAGCCGTTGAAGATCACGTCCTGCATCGACTCGCCGCGCAGCTCGGACGCGCGCGACTCGCCGAGCACCCAGCGCACGGCATCGATGATGTTGGACTTGCCGCACCCGTTCGGGCCCACCACGCCGACAAGCTGGCCCGGAACCTGGAAATGCGTGGGATCGACAAAGGATTTGAAGCCAGCGAGTTTGATCGAGCTCAGACGCACGGCGGTATCGGATGTGAAGAAGGTGTGAAACGGACGGGGCCGCGATGCGCGGGGCCGAACGGCCCGTGTGCGCGACGCGCCCCGGAATTCAAAAGCGGGGCCGCGCGCATCCAGCGTTAGGCCCCGCAAACGGCTTCCATCATACCATCGCGCGTGCGCCGTCCCGCCCGTCGCCGGGTTTGCCCGGCGCCGGCGTGGCACGATGGACCCGGCTCGACAGCAGCGTCGCGAGCACGATGCACGCGCCACCCGCCCACTCGCGCGCGGTCGGCAGTTCGTTCGCGAACACCCACGCCGACAGCGCGGTGATCACGATCTCGAACAGCATGATGATCGACGCGCGGTTCGCCGGTACCCGCGCGAGCCCGTATTGCACGAGCAGGTTGTTCACCGCGATCGTCACGCCGATCGCGACGATGATCAGCGCCGCGGTGCCGAACTGGTTGCCCGCCGGCGCGGCCGGCAACCCCTCGAACAGCGACGCGATCGCGCCGAACACCGCCGCGCCGCCGAACAGCGTCGCCGTGCGCATTTCCGCGCGCATCTCCGGCAGTTCGCGGCCCGTCTTGATCACGAGCACGTTGCTCATCGCGAAACTCAGTCCGGCCGCGAGCCCCGCCCACTCGGCCGGGTTGGCCGGCAGCGGCACGCCGAGCTTCGGCGACCACAGCATCAGCATCGCGCCGCCGATCGACAGCGCCGCCAGCCCCGCGCCCGCCCACGTCAGCCGTTCGCGCAACAGGAAATGCGCATAGATCGCAGTCCACGCCGGGGTCAGGTAGAACAGCAGCATCACGCGCAACACTTCGCCGTGGATCGTGCCCCACACGAAGCCGAGGTTCGTCACGCCGGCCGTGATCGCGATGCCCGGCACCACCCAGTGCCAGCGCAGCGTCGAAATCGTGCGGTGGCGCACGACGATCACGAACAGGAACGCGACGGCGCTCGTCAGCGCGCTCGCGAGCGTGCCGGTGAGGCCGAGCGACGCGAGGATCCGCAGCGGATACCAGATCAGGCCCCATACCGAGGCGCCGATCAGGATGGCCAGCGTCGGCAGGCTGCCGCGTACCGGGTTGTTCATTTGGTTCGATACCCTTTATTCGACCGGCCCGGCCGCCGTTCCGGCGGGCCGTGACCGCATTGCGTCACGCTATAATCGCTCGCTGCGAACCGCGCGCCGTCGGCGCCCGTTCGCAGCCGCGCGGCCCCTGGGCCGCCCCCTTTCGTTCCAACCAGGCCGCGATGGCCGCTTCGCCCGTGAACCCTCGACTCGACTCGCTCCAGCCCTATCCCTTCGAAAAGCTGCGCGCCCTGTTCAAGGACGTGACGCCCGGTGCCGGTATGCCGTCCGCCAGCCTGAAACCGATCAGCTTCGGCATCGGCGAGCCCAAGCACCCGACCCCGGCGCTGATCCGCGACGCCGTGGTCGCGGCCCTCGACGGCCTCGCGTCGTACCCGGCCACCGCCGGCTCGGACGCGCTGCGCACGTCGATCGCGCACTGGCTCGAACGCCGCTACGGGCTGCCGCCGATCGATCCGGCGACGCAGGTGCTGCCGGTGTCCGGGTCGCGCGAGGCGCTGTTCTCGCTCGCACAGACGGTCATCGACGCACGCCCGACCGAGGACGGCAAGAAGGCGATCGTACTCTGTCCGAATCCTTTCTATCAAATTTACGAAGGCGCGGCGCTGTTGGCCGGTGCCGAACCCTATTTCGCGAACAGCGACCCGGCGCGCAACTTCGCGTGCGACTACGCGGCCGTACCCGACGAAGTCTGGGCGCGCACGCAGTTGCTGTACGTGTGCTCGCCGGGCAACCCGACGGGCGCCGTGCTGACGCTCGACGACTGGCGCGAGCTGTTCGCGCTGTCCGACCGTCACGGCTTCGTGATCGCGTCCGACGAGTGCTATTCGGAAATCTATTTCGACGAAGCGGCGCCGCCGCTCGGCGGCCTCGAGGCCGCGCACCGCCTCGGCCGCGGTTTCGAGCGCCTGGTGATGCTGTCGAGCCTGTCGAAGCGCTCGAACGTGCCGGGCATGCGCTCGGGCTTCGTCGCCGGCGATGCCGCGCTGCTGAAGAAATTCCTGCTGTACCGCACTTATCACGGCGCCGCGCTGTCACCGGTCTGGCAGCATGCGAGCATCGCCGCGTGGAACGACGAGGCGCACGTGCGCGAGAACCGCGCGCTGTACGTGCAGAAGTTCAATACCGTCACGCCGATGCTGGCCGACGTGATCGACGTGAAGCTGCCCGACGCCGCGTTCTACCTGTGGGCCAACGTCGCGCGCACCGGCCTGTCGGATACCGAGTTCGCCCGCCGCCTGTACGCCGACTATAATGTGACGGTTCTGCCCGGCTCGTACCTGGCGCGTGATGCGCACGGCACGAATCCGGGCCGCGATTTCATCCGGATCGCGCTCGTCGCGGGCACCCCCGAATGCGTCGAGGGCGCGCAACGCATCGTCGATTTCTGCCGGGCTCTCGCGCAGTAAGACGTCCATACCGATCAATTCCATTCATCTCCTGCGAAAACGAACATGTCGCAACAACTTCAGCAAATCATCGATACCGCCTGGGAAAACCGCGCCGAGCTGTCGCCGAAGGCCGCGCCTGCCGAAGTCCGCGAAGCCGTCGCTCACGCGATCGAGCAGCTCGACAAAGGCGCGCTGCGCGTCGCCGAGAAAATCGACGGCAACTGGACCGTGCACCAGTGGCTGAAGAAGGCCGTGCTGCTGTCGTTCCGCCTGGAGGACAACGCACCCATGCCCGCCGGCGGCTACTCGCAGTTCTACGACAAGGTGCCGTCGAAGTTCGCGAACTACACGGCCGAAGACTTCGCCGCGGGCGGCTTCCGCGTCGTGCCGCCGGCCATTGCGCGCCGCGGCTCGTTCATCGCGAAGAACGTCGTGCTGATGCCGTCGTACACGAACATCGGCGCATACGTCGACGAAGGCACGATGGTCGATACGTGGGCAACGGTCGGTTCGTGCGCCCAGATCGGCAAGAACGTGCACCTGTCGGGCGGCGTCGGCATCGGCGGCGTGCTCGAGCCGCTGCAGGCGAACCCCGTCATCATCGAAGACAACTGCTTCATCGGCGCGCGCTCGGAAGTCGTCGAAGGCGTGATCGTCGAAGAGAATTCGGTGATCTCGATGGGCGTGTACCTCGGCCAGAGCACGAAGATCTACGATCGCGAAACGGGCGAAGTCACCTACGGCCGCATCCCGGCCGGCTCGGTCGTGGTCGCCGGCAACCTGCCGTCGAAGGACGGCTCGCACAGCCTGTACTGCGCGGTGATCGTGAAGAAGGTCGACGCGAAGACCCGCGCGAAGGTCGGCCTGAACGAGCTGCTGCGAGGCGACTGATGGCCAAGCCGCGTACCGTGGTCGTCTACGGCATTCCGAACTGCGACACCGTGAAGAAGGCCCGCGTGTGGCTCGACGATCACGGCGTCGAATTCGAGTTCCACGACTTCAAGAAGCTCGGCGTCAGCGCACCGCTCGTCGAGGACTGGCTGAAGGACGTGTCGCTCGACGCGCTCGTGAACAAGCGCGGTACCACGTGGCGCGGCCTGGACGACGCCATGAAGGCGGCCGCGGAAACGAAGTCCGGCGCGGTCGCGCTGATGATCCACAAGCCGTCGGTCATCAAGCGCCCCGTGCTCGTCGTCAACGGCCGCGTGAAATCGCTCGGCTTCGTGGCAGATCAGTACGCGGCGCTGTTTGCCGCCTAGGGCCGCGCACGCTGCGCCCGCGGGCGCAGCCCGACGTCTCATCGCTGCCGGCCACCGCGCCGGCATTTTTTATCCAAAGTGGTCCGAACCATGTCCGCCACCCTAGCCCTTACCGAACAGCTGATCGCCCGCGCATCCGTCACGCCCGACGACCAGCATTGCCAGCAGATCATGACCGAGCGCCTCGCCGCCCTCGGCTTCGAATGCGAAACCATCGCGTCGCATGGCGTGACCAACCTGTGGGCCGTCAAGCGCGGCGCCGACGGTCGCGACGGCAAGCTGCTCGCGTTCGCGGGCCACACCGACGTCGTGCCGACCGGCCCGCTCGAACAGTGGACCTCGCCGCCGTTCATCCCGGCCCATCGCGACGGCAAGCTGTACGGCCGCGGCGCGGCCGACATGAAGACGTCGCTCGCCGCATTCGTCGTCGCGTCGGAGGAATTCGTCGCGGCTCACCCCGGCCACCGCGGCGCGATCGCATTCCTGATCACGAGCGACGAGGAAGGCCCGGCTACCGACGGCACCGTGAAGGTCGTCGAGCTGCTGGAAGCGCGCGGCGAACGCCTCGACTACTGCATCGTCGGCGAGCCGACGTCGACCGCCGAACTCGGCGACGTCGTCAAGAACGGCCGCCGCGGCTCGATGTCGGGCGAACTGATCGTCAAGGGCGTGCAAGGCCACATCGCGTACCCGCATCTCGCGAAGAACCCGATCCACCTGCTTGCGCCGGCGCTCGCCGAGCTCGCTGCCGAACAGTGGGACGAAGGCAACGAATACTTCCCGCCGACCACGTGGCAGGTGTCGAACCTGCACGCAGGCACCGGCGCGACCAACGTGATCCCCGGCCACGCCGACCTGATGTTCAACTTCCGCTTTTCGACGGCAAGTACCGTCGAGGGCCTGCAGGCACGTGTGCATGCGATCCTCGACAAGCACGGCCTCGAATACACGCTGAAGTGGTCGGTAAGCGGCCTGCCGTTCCTCACGCCGCGCGGCGAACTGTCGAACGCGCTGGAGAACGCGATCCGCGCCGAGACGGGTATCACGACCGAACTGTCGACGACGGGCGGCACGTCCGACGGACGCTTCATCGCGCGCATCTGCCCGCAGGTGATCGAGTTCGGCCCGCCGAACGGCAGTATCCACAAGATCGACGAGCACATCGACTTGCGTTTCGTCGATCCGCTGAAGAACGTGTACCGCCGCGTGCTCGAACAACTGATCGCCTGATGGAGCCTCGCATGACGACACCTTTTGCAACCGTTCGCGACCTGCTGCGCTACGCAGTCACGCGCTTCTCGAAGGCGAAGCTCTCGTTCGGCCATGGCTCGGACAATGCGTACGACGAAGCCGCCTACCTCGTGCTGCATACGCTCGACCTGCCGCTCGACACGCTCGAGCCGTTCCTCGATGCACGCCTGCTGCCCGACGAAATCGCCGCGGTGCTCGCGGTGATCGAGCGACGCGCGACGGAGCGCGTGCCGGCCGCGTATCTCACGCACGAAGCGTGGATGCACGGCCATCGCTTCTACGTCGACGAGCGCGTGATCGTGCCGCGCTCGTTCATCGGCGAACTCCTCGACGACGGGCTGCAGCCGTACGTCGCCGATCCGGAGCAGGTCGGCGCGGTGCTCGAGCTGTGCACCGGCTCAGGCTGTCTCGCGATCCTCGCGGCCAGCGCGTTCCCGAACGCCGAGATCGACGCGGTCGACCTGTCCGACAAGGCCCTCGAAGTCGCGGCAATCAACGTACGCGACTACGGCCTCGACGATCGCATCGCGCTGCATCGCGGCGACCTGTACGCGCCGCTGCCCGCGTTCCGCGCCGAACCCGATACGCGCTACGACGTGATCCTGACGAACCCGCCGTACGTGAACGCAACGTCGATGGCGGCACTGCCGCCCGAGTACCGGCACGAGCCGGAGATGGCGCTCGCCGGCGGCGACGACGGGATGGACATCGTGCGACGGATCATCGCCGAAGCGCACAAGTGGCTGCACGACGACGGCGTGCTCGTCGTAGAGATCGGCAACGAACGCGAGAACGTCGACGCCGCGTTCGGTGGTCTCGATCTCACGTGGCTGCCCACCAGCGCCGGCGACGACAGCGTGTTCCTGATCCAGGCGTCGGACCTGCCGCGCAAGGCCTGACGGCACCCCGGGACCGAACCGTGCGGTACGACATACCACTGCATCGCACGGTTCGGTAAGATGCGCGTAAGCGGCCGCCGCGCCGCACGACTTCAGGAGTCCGTCACGCGCCTATGACCCTCGACTGGCTACACCTCGGCACCCTGATCCTGGCCATCCACGCGCTCGGGATCATCGCGGCATGTCACGCGATCATGAACACCCGCACGTCGCAGGGCGCGATCGCGTGGGCCGTGTCGCTCGCGGCGATGCCGTACCTGACACTCATCCCTTACCTGTTCCTCGGCCGCAGCAAGTTCTCCGGCTACGTCGACGCACGACGCCACGAGATGGAAGCGTTGCGCACGCACACACCGCGCACGCCGTGGCTCGAGGCCGACGCGGCAGACGGGCCGGCCGCCGATGCGATCGGCCGTGCCGCCGTGCTCGCGCTCACGCGGCTCGGCGGCATGCCGTTCGTCGGCGGCAATGCGGTGCGCACGCTCGTCAACGGCGATGCAACGTTCTCCGCGATCCTGTCGGCGATCGACGAGGCGCGCGACTACGTGGTGGTCCAGTTCTTCATCGTGCGCGACGACGCGCTCGGCCAGATGTTGCGCGATGCACTGCTCGCCCGCGCCGCGGCCGGCGTGCGCTGCTACCTGCTGTACGACAGTATCGGCAGCTTCGACCTGCCGCACAGCTACGTCGACACGCTGCGCCGCGGCGGTGTCGAGGTCCATCCGTTCGCGACCCACCGCAAGTTCGTCAACCGCTTCCAGCTCAACTTCCGCAACCATCGTAAGATCGTCGTCGTCGACGGCAACCGCGCGTTCGTCGGCGGGCACAACGTCGGCGTCGAATATCTCGGCGCGAACCGGCGCCTGTCGCCATGGCGCGACACTCACATCGAGATACGCGGCCCGGTGGTCACCAGCATTCAGTACGTGTTCGCCGAAGACTGGCACTGGGCGACACAGACGCTGCCGCCGCTCGCCGCACCGCCGGCGGCACTGCCCGACGACGCGATGCATTGCCTCGTGGTGCCGATGGGGCCCGCCGACAAGCAGGAAACCGGGTCGCTGTTCTTCGTCGAGGCGATCAACGCGGCGCGTGAACGGGTCTGGATCACGACGCCGTACCTCGTGCCCGACGAAGCGGTGATCGCCGCGCTGAAGCTCGCGGTCATGCGCGGCGTCGACGTACGCATCCTGATCCCGAGCCGGCGCGACCATTACGTCGTGTTCGAGGCGTCGAAGCTCTACGCGCGCGATCTCGTCGATGCCGGCGTGAAGGTGTTCCGCTACCGGCCGGGCTTCCTGCACCAGAAAGTGGTGCTGATCGACCGCGTGGCGGCCGCAATCGGCAGTGCGAACCTCGACAATCGCTCGTTCCGGCTCAATTTCGAGATCATGGTGCTGACCGTGGATCGCACCTTCGCCGACGAGGTCGAGGCAATGCTCGACGTCGACTTCGCGCAGGCCTACGAGGTCGATGCGAGCGAGTATCGGACATCGCCCGCTTGGCGGCGCATCGCGATGCACGTCGCGCGCCTGTTCGCGCCGATCCTGTAACGAACGCACGAACGCCACCGCTGGCGACAATCACGACGGCGCGCTCCCGCGCGTTCCCTGCCCTGCTCGCCCCGCGGCGGCACGCAGCCCGTTCGGCCCGCCCGCCGCTTCATGCGGTTACAGCAGCTTGTCGATATCCGCGGCGATTTCCTCGGGCTTCGTCGACGGCGCGTAGCGTTTGACGATGCGCCCGTCGCGATCGACCAGGAATTTCGTGAAATTCCACTTGATCGCCTTCAGGCCCAGGATGCCAGGCGCTTCGCCGGTCAGATAGCGATACAGCGGATGCGCGTGATCGCCCTTCACGTCGATCTTTGCGAACATCGGAAACGTGACGCCGTAGTTGCGCTCGCAGAACGTGCCGATCTGCGCGGCGTCACCCGGCTCCTGCTTGCCGAACTGGTTGCACGGAAAACCGAGCACGAAGAAACCGCGGGCCGCGTACTGGTCGTACAGCTTCTGCAGCCCCGCGTACTGCGGCGTGAAACCGCACTCGCTCGCGGTGTTGACGATCAGCAGCACCTTGCCGCGGTACGCATCGAGCGAGGCCGGCTGGCCGGCAAGCGTCTCTGCGCTGAACGAATACAGGGTGGACATCGGGTACTCCTTTTACGAAACCGGATCGACGTGGAGTCTAGGCGAAATCGCGCCGTTGCGGCATCCGCCGAGCGGCCGATGCCCGGGGCGAGTCGCGCGCAGTCTAGAATAGCGGTTTTGGCCAGTCATTCACGCCGTGATCCGTTTCAATCAGTTCAGCCTTGCGCGCGGCACCAAGCCGCTGTTCGAGTCGGCCTCGTTCGTCCTCAATCCCGGCGAGAAAGCCGGCCTGATCGGCGCGAACGGCGCCGGCAAATCGACGCTGTTCTCGGTCCTGCGCGGCGAGCTGCATTCCGACGCCGGCGATTTCTCGATGCCACCGTCGTGGCGAATCGCCCACGTGTCGCAGGAAACGCCCGCCGTCGACCGCTCCGCGCTCGACTACACGCTCGACGGCGACACCGCGCTGCGCGAGATCGAAGCGCGCATCGCCGCCGCATCGGCCGCGCATGACGGCGCAGCCGAAGCCGACGCCCACGCGGCTTTCGCCGACGCCGACGGCTATACCGCGCCCGCGCGTGCCGAAGCACTGCTGCTCGGCCTCGGCTTCACCCTCGCGCAAACGCGCGAATCCGTGGCCAGCTTCTCGGGCGGCTGGCGCATGCGCCTGAACCTCGCGCAAGCGCTGATGTGCCGCTCCGACCTGCTGCTGCTCGACGAACCGACCAACCACCTGGACCTCGACGCGATCGTCTGGCTCGAAGACTGGCTGCACCGTTATGCCGGCACGCTCGTCGTGATCTCGCACGACCGTGAATTCCTCGATTCGATCTGCAACGTCACGCTGCACCTGGAAAATCGCCAGGTGAAGCGCTACGGCGGCAACTACTCGCAGTTCGAAGTGCTGCGCGCGCAACAGCTGGCGCTGCAGCAAAGCGCATACGAAAAGCAGCAAAAGACGATCGAACACCTGCAAAGCTTCGTCGACCGCTTCAAGGCCAAGGCGACCAAGGCCAAGCAGGCGCAAAGCCGGATGAAGGCGCTCGAAAAAATGGAGTTGATCGCGCCCGCGCACATCGCGTCGCCGTTCACGTTCGAATTCCGCACGCCCGATGCCGCGCCGAACCCGATGATGGTGATGGAAGATGTCCGCTGCGGCTACCATGCCGACGACGGCGCGGAAATCCCGATCGTCGAACGCGTGGCACTGTCGATCCAGAACGGCCAGCGCATCGGGCTGCTCGGCGCGAACGGCCAGGGCAAGTCGACGCTGATCAAGACGCTGGCCGGCACGCTCGCGCCGCTGTCGGGCCACGTGCGCGACGGCAAGGGACTGACGATCGGCTATTTCGCGCAGCACCAGCTCGAAACGCTGCGCGAAGACGATTCGCCGCTCGCGCACCTGGCGCGGCTTGCGCCGGACACGCGCGAACAGGAACTGCGCGACTTCCTCGGCGGCTTCAATTTCTCGGGCGACATGGCGACGAGCCCCGTCGGCCCGTTCTCCGGCGGCGAGAAGGCGCGGCTCGCGCTGGCGCTGATCATCTGGCAGAAGCCGAACCTGCTGCTGCTCGACGAACCGACGAACCACCTCGACCTCGAAACGCGTCACGCGTTGACGATGGCGCTCGCGCAGTTCGAAGGCACGCTGATCCTCGTGTCGCACGACCGCCATCTGCTGCGCGCGACGACCGACCAGTTCATGCTCGTCGCGAAACACCGGCTGCAACCGTTCGACGGCGACCTCGACGACTACCGCGACTGGCTGCTGCAGCACGCGGCCGAACAGCGCGCGGCCGCCAAGGCCGATAGTGCGGCGGCGGCGGGCGCGGATCCGGGCGTCAACCGCAAGGATCAGAAACGTCAGGCGGCCGAAGAGCGCCAGCGGCTGTCGCAACTGAAGAAACCGCTGCAGAACCGCATCACGAAGCTCGAGAAAGAAATGGAAACGCTGCACGCGGAGAAGGCCCGCCTCGACGCGTTCGTCGCCGATCCGGCGAGCTATGAGGCCGCGCGCAAGACCGAACTGACCGAAGTGATCCGCACGCTCGGGGAAGTCAACACGCGGCTCGAAACCGTCGAGGCAGACTGGCTCGCGTTACAGGAAGAACTCGAGCAGATCGGCTGAGGCCGGACACAGCCCGACGGCCATCCGACGGACCCGCCACCGGCAGCACCGCGCACGCGGCATTTCAGCGAGCGACGAGCCTGCTCCAGGCCCGTAAACGACAAAGCCGGGCACCCTGGCCCGGCCGCTTGGTCGGCGCTTCGCCACGCCGCCCGCTCAACGCCGCGGTAACGTATCGCGCGGCATCTGCTCGTCGTCGCCCATCAAGTAACGCCGCCCTTCGGTCGGGCGGCGAATCGCCGCGGCGACTTCCGCTTCCGTCACGTCCTCGGAGACGACGCGGCGTGCGAGGCGCCCTTCGTCATCGATCCATTCGACGATCCGGCATCCGCCGCCCCACGGGTGGACGATCGGCTCCGACACGCGGCAGCCGCGCAGGTTGTAAAGGCGTCCGCTCGGCGCTTCCCCATACTGTTTCAACATAGGTTCCCTTCGCATTGCGCGGTTCGACAATCCGGCAAAGGATAGGGAAAAGCAATGTCCGGCGGGTTACAGAAGCCTACATATTCTTTACATTGAATTACGCGACAGATCACCGCGTGCCGGCATGCGATGGCGCCGGCCAGGCGCGGTCATTCGAGATCGCGTACGCGGTCGATCGCCTGCTCGAGCCGCTCGACGGCCATCACGTTCAGTCCTTCGATCGGCTGCTTCGGTGCGTTCGCCTTAGGGATCAGCGCAGCCGTGAATCCAAGCTTCGCGGCTTCCCGCAGCCGCTCCTGCCCGCGCGGGGACGGCCGGATCTCACCCGCCAGCCCCACCTCGCCGAACACGATCAGCCCCTTCGGCAGCGCCTTGTTGCGCATCGACGAATGGATCGCGAGCAGCACCGCCAGGTCGGCGGCCGGCTCGGTGATCTTCACGCCGCCCACCGCGTTCAGAAACACGTCCTGGTCGAAGCACGCGATGCCGGCGTGTCGGTGCAGCACCGCGAGCAGCATCGCGAGCCGGTTCTGCTCGAGACCGACCGCGAGCCGGCGCGGGTTCGGCACGTGCGCCGTATCGACGAGCGCCTGGATTTCGACGAGCAGCGGGCGCGTGCCTTCCTGCGTGACGAGCACGCACGAACCCGGCACGACCTGCTCGTGCTGCGACAGGAACAGCGCGGACGGGTTCGCGACACCGCGCAGCCCGCGCTCGGTCATCGCAAACACGCCGAGTTCGTTGACCGCACCGAAGCGGTTCTTGAACGCGCGCACGAGCCGGAACGACGAATGGGTATCGCCTTCGAAGTACAGCACCGTGTCGACGATGTGCTCGAGCACGCGCGGACCGGCAAGGTTGCCCTCCTTCGTCACGTGCCCGACCATGATGATCGCGGTGCCGGACTGCTTCGCGATGCGCGTGAGCTGCGCCGCGCATTCGCGCACCTGCGCGACCGAACCGGGCGCCGACGTCAGCGCCTCCGAATAAACGGTCTGGATCGAGTCGATGACGGCCACGTCCGGCCGCTCGGCGTCGATCGCCGCCTGGATCTTCTCGAGCTGGATCTCCGCGAGCAGCTGCAACTCGGCCACCGGCGCGCCGCCGTCGAGCAGCGCGAGCCGTTGTGCGCGCAACGCGATCTGCGCGGCCGATTCCTCGCCACTGATATAGAGTGCTCGCCGCTCGCTCGCGATGTCCGCGAGCGACTGCAGCAGCAGTGTCGACTTGCCGATGCCCGGATCGCCGCCGATCAGCACGACGCCGCCCGGCACCAGCCCGCCGCCGAGCACGCGGTCGAATTCGCCGATCCCCGTCGAGAAGCGCGGCACGTCGGCCGCCTCGATGTCGACCAGACGCTGCACGGGCGCCCGCTTCGCGAGCGACTGGAAGCGATGGGCCGCCGGCGATTCGGCAACCGATTCGACGAGGGTGTTCCAGGCCTGGCACGACGGGCATTGCCCCTGCCACTTCGGCGTTTGTCCGCCGCACTCGCTGCAGACGTAGACGGTTTTCTGTTTGGCCACGCGCGACGCCCTTATTCCGCGCGCACCGGTACGCGGGCGGCGACCGCGCACATCAGTTCATAGCCGATGGTCCCGCAATGGCGCGCGACGTCGTCGATCGGCAGCGCGTTGCCCCACAGCTCGACCCGCGCACCGACGCCGGCCTGCGGGCACGGCGTCAGGTCGACGGTGATCATGTCCATCGACACGCGGCCGACGATCCGCGTGCGGATGCCGTCGACGATCACGGGCGTGCCCTCGGGCGCGACGCGCGGATAGCCGTCCGCATAGCCGCACGCGACGACGCCGATGCGCATTTGCGCTTGCGCGGAGAACGTCGAGCCATAGCCGATCGCCTGGCCCTTCGCGATCGTCTGCACCGCGATCAGCTCGGACGCCAGCGTCATCGTGGGCTTCAGCCCGGTATCGGCGATATCGGCCGACAGCCCCGACGGCGATGCGCCGTACAGCATGATCCCCGGACGCACCCAGTCGAAATGCGTATCCGGGTGCCACAGCACGGCAGCCGAATTCGCGAGGCTGCGCGCACCGGCAATGCTTTGCGCGCCGCGCTCGAACGTCGCGAGCTGCTCGGCGACGCCGCGCTCGTTGTCGGCATCCGAAAAATGGGTCATCAACGTGATCTGGCCGATGCCGGGGCACGCACGGGCACGTTCCCACGCGGCACGGTATTTCTCCGGCGCGTAGCCGAGCCGGTTCATCCCGCTGTTCATCTTGAGCTGGACGTTGACGGGCTTCGACAGCCGTGCCGTCTCCAGCATCCGCATCTGCTCGTCGTTATGGACGGTCGTCGTCAGGCTGTAGCGGTCGATCACGTCGATGTCGGTCGAGCGGAAGAACCCTTCGAGCAGCAGAATCGGGCCGGCCCAGCCGAGCTCGCGCAGCTTCACGGCCTCGTCGAGGTCGAGCAGGCCGAAGCCGTCGGTGCCGCGCAGGCCGGGAAACGCACGTGCGAGACCGTGGCCGTACGCGTTGGCCTTGACGACCGCCCAGACCTTGGACGGGCCGGCAAATCGGCGGACGACGGAGAGATTGTTCGCGAGGGCGGCGGTATGGATGGTGGCGGAGATCGGGCGCGGCATGGGAATTTTACGTAAAGACGCTTGCGAATCATCAGCTTACCGCGCCTTTTGAGCACCGAAGCCGACAATTTGCGGAACGATCGGGGAATCTTGCTAGTCCGAATTGTCGTATTTTCGTGTTATAAAGCCGTGCGCACAACCCATTTCGAACGGAATAAGCCGATCGCATACCAGGCGGCCTACGCGGCCCTGCCGCAGCGACGAAAGCATCGCATCAGATGAAAAAAGGTTTTTACACCATCATGGCCGCGCAGTTTTTCTCGTCGTTGGCCGACAATGCGCTCCTCATCGCCGCCATCGCCCTGCTGAAAGACTTACACGCTCCCAACTGGATGACACCGCTGCTCAAGCTGTTCTTCGTGTTGTCCTATGTGGTGCTGGCGGCGTATGTCGGTGCGTTCGCCGATTCCCGCCCGAAGGGCCGCGTGATGTTCATCACCAACACGATCAAGGTGGTCGGCTGCATGATCATGTTGTTCGGCGCCCACCCGCTGATCGCGTACGGCATCGTCGGATTCGGCGCCGCGGCCTACTCGCCCGCGAAATACGGCATTCTGACCGAACTGCTGCCGGCCGACCGGCTCGTCGCCGCGAACGGCTGGATCGAAGGCACGACCGTCAGTTCGATCATTCTCGGCACCGTGCTCGGCGGTGCGCTGATCAGCCCGCACATCGCGTCGCACGTGATCGCGCACACCCCCGCCTGGATCGGCACGCCCGCCGAAGCGGCAATGGTGATCATCATGGCGATCTACGTGATCGCCGCGATCTTCAACCTGCGGATTCCCGACACCGGCGCGCGCTACCCGAAGCAGGAGCGCGGCCCGGTCAAGCTCCTCACCGATTTCGCCGACTGTTTCATGGTGCTCTGGCGCGACAAGCTCGGCCAGATCTCGCTCGCCGTCACGACGCTGTTCTGGGGCGCGGGCGCGACGCTGCAGTTCATCGTGCTGAAGTGGGCCGAAGTTTCGCTCAACATGTCGCTGTCCGAAGGCGCGATCCTGCAGGCCGTGGTGGCGGTCGGCGTCGCGGGCGGCGCGATCGCGGCCGCCGCGCGCATCCCGCTGAAGAAGTCGCTCACCGTGCTGCCCGTGGGCATCATCATGGGTATCGCCGTCATGCTGATGGCGTTCTATACGCGCAACCTGTTCCCGTCGCACTGGGCACTGCACCTCGGCCACCTGCGACTGCCGGTGTACCTGATCGTCGCGTACCTGTTCCTGATCGCCGTCGGCGCACTGTCCGGCTATTTCGTGGTTCCGATGAATGCGCTGCTGCAGCATCGAGGCCACGTGCTGCTATCGGCCGGCCACTCGATCGCGGTCCAGAACTTCAACGAGAACCTGTCGGTGCTCGTGATGCTGTGCCTGTACGCGGTACTGGTCTGGCTCGACGTGCCGGTCGGCGTCGTGATCGTGCTGTTCGGCACATTCGTGTGCCTGACGATGTGGCTCGTGATGCGCCGCCACCAGGCGAACCAGCGTCAGTTCGATTCGGTCGCGCTGATCGGCGAATCGCGGCACTGACGCTACACTTCCCGTTTCCGTCCGTCGGCGCCGGTCTCCGAACCGGCGCCTTGCCATCATGACGCACCCGATACCCAACGTCCTGACGATCGCCGGCTCCGACTCGGGCGGCGGCGCAGGCATCCAGGCCGACCTGAAGACGTTTTCCGCGCTAGGCGCGTACGGCGCGAGCGTGATCACCGCGCTGACCGCGCAGAACACGCGCGGCGTGACCGGTGTCCACACGCCGGACGCGTCGTTCGTCACCGCGCAACTCGACGCCGTGTTCGACGACATCCGCATCGACGCGGTCAAGATCGGCATGCTCGCGAACGCGGCGATCGTGCACGCGGTCGCCGACGCGCTGCGGCGTTATGCACCGCGCTTCGTCGTGCTCGACACGGTGATGATCTCGAAAAGTTCGCATGCGCTGCTCGCGTCCGAGGCAGTCGACGCGTTGCGCGACGTCCTGCTGCCACTCGCCACCGTCGTCACGCCGAACCTGCCCGAAGCGGCAGCGCTGCTCGGCGATGCGCCAGCGACGACCGAAGACGACATGGTCCGGCAAGGCCACGCGCTGCTGAAGACCGGCGCGCGCGCCGTGCTGATGAAAGGCGGTCACCTGCCCGATGCAACTGCAAGCCCCGACTGGCTCGTCGATGCGGCACATGACGTGCGGCTCGACGGCACACGCGTGCCCGTCAGCAACACACACGGCACGGGCTGCACGCTGTCGTCGGCGATCGCGGCGCTGCTGCCGCAGCAGCCCGATCTCGACAGCGCGGTACGCGAAGCGAAGGCGTATCTCACCGGTGCGATCGTCGCGAGCGGCCAGCTCGACGTCGGCCACGGCGTCGGGCCCGTCCATCACTTCCATCGCTGGTGGTAAGCGCCGCGTGACGCGGCGTCAGTCTTCTTCTGCCGCAAACGCCTGCGCACGTGCAGGCCAGTCGTCCGGCACGATGAAGCCGCGCGACATCTCGCGCCATGCGCCGTCGCCGTCCTGTCGATGAACGCCGATCAGCGCGGGGGCCTGGCGCGCCGTCAATACCGACGGCAGCGCAAGCGCGTTCGCCAGCGGTTCGGGCACGACGTCGGCCGCACCATACCGCGGCGCAAGCCATGCGAGTCGCGCCAGTACGTTCCAGGCCACGCCGTCGGGTTGCGCGGCAGCCCAGTCCGGCCACTGCGCATGCGTGAGCCAGAAGCCGCGAGCATGATCCGCCGCGATTTCCGCGGACACCGGCGGCAGCGGCTCTCCATGCGGATAGAACAACCATCCCTTGACGAACATCTGCGCATCGGATGGCGCGCCGTAGCCGAGCAACGCAAATCCGTGGCGATCGCTCAACCTCAGCTGATGGTCGAGCAGCCGGCTGCGCTTGCGATCGAGGCGGTCGACGAGATTCGGCCCGACGAAATCCGAGAGCGATGCGTCGCCGCGCACCGGTGCACACAGATAGCACTTCACCGCGAGCTCCCAGTGCAGGCGCTGCCCGCCTGGCGCGTCGACAAGGAAGTCGACTTCGCCGAGCGTCTTGCCGTTGCTGCGCAGCGGCAAATTGGCGGCGACGAGCCGCAGCGATGGCCCGTGCGTGAGGAAATATTCGAGCAGGCATTCGGCATAGCGGCCGAGCCGTACGGGACGCAACCCGTCGAGCGCCCGGTGCAGCGGCGCGGGCGCGGCGTCGAGCGCGACGAGCCACGCTTCGGCGGCCACCCGTTCGACCGCATCCGACCACGGATGCGCGAGCGGCGCGCCAGGCGCCGCGGTGAGCAAGCTCGGGCTCGCGAGAAGCCAGCCCAGGTCGCGAACCGCGACATCGCGCAGCGTATCGACGAACGCGAACGCCGCGCCGGTCGTCATTGTCCGGACGGCTCGTTCGCGTCGGCGCTGCCTGCGCGCAGGAACGTGTCGCGGGCGAGGCACAGGTCGGCCCAGGCTTTCGACTTGTCCTGCAGGCTACGCAGCAGATACGCGGGGTGGTAGGTAACGATCACCGGCACGCCCTCGTACTGATGCACGCGCCCACGGAGCGACGCGATGCTCGCGTCCGTCTTCAGCAGCGTCTGTGCGGCGAAACGGCCAAGCGCGACGATCAGCTTCGGCTTCACGAGCGCGACCTGGCGCTGCAGGTACGGCTCGCAACGCGCGACCTCGTCGGGTTCCGGATTGCGGTTGCCGGGCGGCCGGCACTTGATCACGTTCGCGATGTAGACGTTCTCGCCGCGCTTGAGCGACAACGACTGCAGCATGTTGTCGAGCAGCTTGCCGGCCTGACCGACGAACGGCTCGCCCTGCTTGTCCTCGTTCTCGCCCGGCGCTTCGCCGACCAGCATCCAGTCCGCGTCGCGATCGCCGACACCGAACACGGTGTTGGTGCGTTTCTCGCACAGACGGCAGCTCGTGCAATCGGCCACGCGCGCGGCGAGCGCATCCCAGTCGAGCGCCGCAACCGGCGTTGCGGCAGGACGCGGCTCGGCGGCCGGCAGCGGATCGCCCGGCGGCGCGGCGTCGAACCACGCGAAATCGTCGTCGGTGACCGGCGGCATGTCGTCCGAGGCAGCCGCCGGCACGCGCTGCACGGGAGCACGACCTTCAACGATCGCCGCCCGGGCAGCATTGCCCGCGCCATCGGGCGGCACCGCAGCGCGCGCGGGCCTGCCAACCGGCGGCGCATCGTCACGTGCGCGTTCACGGGCTACCGGGACCTGCGTGTCGCGCGCCGGCTCAACCGCCGGCTGCGGCGCTTGCGCGACGGTTTCCGCCGCAACGACAGACGGCTCGTCCACCGCAGCGGACGCCCCGGTCGCTGCGGCACTTTCCGCGTGTTGCCCGCGCCGCACCCAGCGCTGCGCGAGCCCCATCTCCTCGAGCGCTGCTTCAGCCCACGCCATGCGCGTCCCCTCCATCCTTGTTCAGCGTCAGACGCATCACGATCGCGTCCTCCCGGCTGCGATGCCGCGCCGGATAGTAGTTCTTGCGCCGACCGATCGTGACGAAACCGAAGCGTTCGTACAGATGGACCGCGCGCAGATTGGACGGTCGCACCTCGAGCAGCACGCCGTCGAGCCCTTCCGCGCGTGAAACGCGCACGGCTTCACGCAGCAGCGCGAGGCCCGCGCCCGATTGCTGGGCGGCCGGCGCGACGCACAGGTTCAGCAGATGCATCTCGTCGATCACCGGCATGAGCACACAGTAACCTACGAGCGCGCCCGTCACGTGCCGCAGGCACACGCCGAAATAGCCGTTGCGCAGCGAATCCTCGAAGTTGCCGCGGCTCCACGGGAATTCGTATGCGACCTGCTCGATCGCGACGACCTCGTCGAGATCCGTATCGGTCATCGGCGACAGATAGCGGTCGCTCAGCAGTACGCCGGTCATCCTTTCGCTCCGCCCGCCTGCTCGGCACGCGCCGCGACCCGCTCTGCGGTGGTCTGCGCGACCTTGTCGCGTACGTATTCGGGCGCGGCCTGGTCGGCCGGCACCGCACGGCCGGCGCGAAACGCCCGCAGCGCGGCATGCGCGACCGCCAGCGCATGTGGCAGCGCTTCGCCGTCGATCACGGCCGCGCGTGCCGCGGCCGGCAACTGCGCGCCGAATGCAGCCGCCGCGTTGCCCGCGAGCGTAAACCGCGCGTCGGGCACGCCGACGGCACCCGGCGCATCGAGCGAAGCCGGATGCAGCGTGCGCCAGTCGCCCGTACTGTCGTCCCACGCGAAGTCGGCCCAGTACGCCTCGTCCATTCGCGCGTCGAGCACAGTCAGCACACGCGTCGTGTCAGGCGCCCGCAGCCGCGCGTGCTCCGCGCACGCGAGCAGCGTGCCGATCGGCACGACCGGCAGCCCGCGCCCGAACGCGAGTCCCTGGGTAATGCCGGTCGCGGTACGCAGCCCGGTAAACGAGCCGGGGCCCGCGCCGAACGCGATCGCGTCGCAGTCGGCGAGCGTCAGGCCCGACTCGGCGAAAAGCTCCTGGATTGCCGGCAGCACGCGCGTGCTCGACACGGCGCCCGTCGGCTCGTGGCGGACCCAGGTTTGCGGGGTGGAAAGGGCGTCATCGGCCTGAGCCGAGCGCAGCAGCGCGACCGAGCAGTATTCGGTCGACGTATCGATGGCGAGGAGCACTGTTTGCGTCATGGCCGATATTGTAATGCGGCGCCCCGCTCCCACGGACGATCGGGCCCGATTCCACCACGTGCACCCGTGCCGCCGGCGGTTTGGAAGGATCGCTCGACCCCGCGTGGCGCTTCGCTTGTTAAGATCGCCCGACTTGAAACCCTTACGGAGACACGCGATGAGCGAACTCACCAGCCAATTCGACCAGGCCCAGGTCGACGTCAAGCAACTGACCGAGCGCCCCGGCAACCTGACCCTGCTGCGCCTGTACGCACTCTTCAAGCAGGCCACCGACGGCGACGCGCACGGCGACAAGCCGGGCTTCACCGACATCGTCGGCAAGTACAAGTACGATGCGTGGGAAGCGCTGAAAGGCACGTCGCAGGATGCGGCGAAGCAGCAGTACATCGAGCTCGTCGAATCGCTAAAGAACGGCACGGCGTCCTGATCGCTACGCCTCCGCCCGCAATAGGCAATCAAATCAGTGGCGCAGCGCAGCAAAATTCTTTATAATGCGGCCTGCGTCACCTCCGCGCTCGGCTCGTAAGCCGTTCCGGCCTGACGCCTCGTAGCGTTAAGCTCCAATCCGGTTTAGAACCTGTCCCCTCCTGCTTCGACCCTCGCGGTCGTCAACTAGGCTGGCGGCCCCGCTCCAGAAGCGCGCCGCACCCAAAACAGCTTCTAATGCCTCATCCGCCGAAGGTTCGGCGGATTGCACCCGTTTCCCGATTTGCTCGCTGAATCCGACGACTTGGGTATGCGCGATTGGCGCCGACGTTTCACCCACTGTGTTTCAAGGATTGTTATGACTTCGAGCATCAACACCAGCCCGCTCAACGCGATCGCCGACCAGGCGCTCGGTCTCGACGACGCCGCCGCACCGGCCGCGGTCGAACCGGCGTCGGACGAGCCGACTTTCGCGTCGCTCGGGCTGTCGCCGGAGATCGTCTCCGCGCTGCAGGCCGCCGGCTACGCCAAGCCGACGCCGGTCCAGCAGCGCGCGATTCCGGCCGGCATCGCCGGTCGGGATCTGTTGGTATCGAGCCCGACCGGTTCGGGCAAGACTGCCGCATTCATGCTGCCCGCGATCGAACGCTTCGCGCAACTCCAGAAGACGCTGGCGCAGCAACCGCGCGCGCCGCGTGAACCGAACCAGGGCGACCGCCGTGTGCGCCGCCCGCAGCCGGTCGCCCGCCCTGGCCTGCTCGTGCTGACGCCGACCCGTGAACTCGCGATGCAGGTCACCACGGCCGCGTCGACCTACGGCAAGCACCTGAAGCGCCTGCGCACGGTCAGCATCCTCGGCGGCGTCGCTTACGGCCAGCAGCTGATGCTGCTCGCGAAGAACCCGGAAATCCTGGTTGCGACGCCGGGCCGTCTGCTCGACCACCTCGAGCGTGGCCGCATCGACCTGTCCGAGCTGAAGATGCTCGTGCTCGACGAAGCCGACCGCATGCTCGACATGGGCTTCATCGACGACATCGAAACGATCGTCGCCGCAACGCCCGAGTCGCGCCAGACAATGCTGTTCTCGGCCACGCTCGACGGCAAGATCGGTTCGCTGACGAGCCGCCTGCTGAAGGATCCGGAGCGCATCGAAATCCAGCAACGCCTCGAATCGCGTGCGAACATCGCGCAGACCGTGCATTACGTCGACGACCGCGACCACAAGGATCGCCTGCTCGATCACCTGCTGCGCGACGACGCGCTCGACCAGGCGATCATCTTCACGGCGACCAAGATCGACGCCGACCAGCTCGCCGGCCGTCTCGCCGACGCAGGCTTCGAATCGGCTGCGCTGCACGGCGACCTGCCGCAGGGCGCGCGTAACCGCACGATCCGTGCGCTGCGCGAGCGGCGCGTGCGCGTGCTGGTTGCGACCGACGTCGCGGCACGCGGTATCGACATCCCCGGCATCACGCACGTGTTCAACTACGACCTGCCGAAGTTCGCGGAAGACTACGTGCACCGTATCGGCCGTACGGGCCGTGCCGGCCGTTCGGGCACCGCGGTGAGCCTCGTGCACCACGCCGAGCAAGGTGCGCTCAAGCGCATCGAGCGCTTCGTGCGCTCGCCGCTGCCGGTCAACGTGATCGAAGGCTTCGAACCGCGCAAGGCACCCCCGCGCAACGATCGCGGCAACGGCGGCCGCGGCCGTCCAGGTGGCGGTAACGGCGGTCGTCGTTTCGGCGGCAAGCCGGGTGGCGGTCACGGCGGCGGCAACGGCCGCAGCTACGGCGGCGGCAATGGCGGCGGCTGGAGCGGCAAGCCGAGCGGTAGCCGTGACGGCGGCCCGCGTCGCGACGGCCAGCGCAGCAGCGGCCCGCGTCGCAGCAATTCCGCATCGTAAGCACGCACGGGCGGTCTCTCGGCCGCCCCACGGATGGCCACCCCACCATCCGCAGACCGGCGCATCCGCGCCGGTTTTTTTTCGCCCCGCGCCACATTTCACGATGCGGAAAATTTTTTTGCGTCGTAAAAAATCATGCTGCGTGGCACAACCTTACAATTGCGGAATGGAAAAATACGTTCCTTATTGCGAAATGTTAATCACAAGCAATTGATTTATAAGAGTAAATATTTTCCGCCCATCCTAAAAAAGTCCCTGTCCCGCTCCGGTCGATTTACCTAGACTCTTATACAAGACTTCACGAACCGGAACGCAGCACCCGCCCGCTTCGAGAACAGCATCGCCACCGTCCGTTTTGACCCATTAGGCAACACGCACATCAAGGAGCGCATCATGTCGCGTCAGCAACAGGCACAGGAACTGCAAAAACAATGGGAAACCGATTCGCGCTGGAAGGGCATCAAGCGCAGCTACACGGCTGAGGACGTGGTCCGCCTGCGCGGCTCGATCGTGGTCGAGCACACGCTGGCCAGGCGCGGCGCCGAAAAACTGTGGCGCCTCATCAATGAAGAGCCGTTCGTCAACGCCCTCGGCGCGCTGACCGGCAACCAGGCCATGCAGCAGGTGAAAGCCGGCCTGAAGGCGATCTATCTGTCCGGCTGGCAAGTGGCGGGCGACGCGAACGTCGCCGGCGAAATGTACCCGGACCAGTCGCTGTACCCGGCAAATTCGGTGCCGCTCGTCGTCAAGCGCATCAATAACACGCTGACGCGTGCCGACCAGATCCAGTGGTCGGAAGGCAAGAACCCGGGCGACGAAGGCTATGTCGACTTCTTCGCACCGATCGTCGCAGACGCGGAAGCCGGCTTCGGCGGCGTACTGAACGCGTTCGAACTGATGAAGGCGATGATCGAGGCCGGCGCATCGGGCGTCCACTTCGAAGACCAGCTCGCTTCCGTGAAGAAGTGCGGACACATGGGCGGCAAGGTGCTCGTGCCGACACGCGAGGCGGTCGCGAAGCTCTCGGCGGCGCGTCTCGCGGCCGACGTAATGGGCACGCCGACCGTGCTGGTGGCACGTACCGACGCGGAAGCAGCGGACCTGATCACGTCCGACGTCGACGACAACGACAAGCCGTTCCTGACGGGCGAGCGCACGGTCGAAGGCTTCTTCCGCACGAAGCCGGGCATCGAGCAGGCGATCTCGCGCGGCCTCGCCTATGCGCCGTACGCCGACCTCGTCTGGTGCGAAACCGGCAAGCCGGATCTCGAGTACGCGAAGAAGTTCGCGGAAGCGATCCACAAGCAGTTTCCGGGCAAAATGCTGTCGTACAACTGCTCGCCGTCGTTCAACTGGAAGAAGAACCTCGACGACGCGACGATCGCGAAGTTCCAGAAGGAACTCGGCGCGATGGGCTACAAGTTCCAGTTCATCACGCTGGCCGGCTTCCATGCGCTGAACTACTCGATGTTCAACCTCGCGCACGGCTACGCCCGCACGCAAATGAGCGCGTTCGTCGAGTTGCAGCAAGCCGAGTTCGCGGCGGCCGACAAGGGCTTCACGGCGGTCAAGCATCAACGCGAAGTCGGCACCGGCTACTTCGACGCGGTGACGCAGACGGTCGAGCGCGAAGCATCGACGACCGCGCTGCACGGCTCGACCGAAGATGAACAGTTCTTCGACGGCAAGAAGGTCGCCTGACACGCGCAAGTGTCGCACCGGTGCCCGTCCGTCACGCGACGGCGCCGCATCGGGCCGTACCGAATAAAAATCAGGGAGGAGACGGCAGGCGCGCGATGATTCGCGCGACCGGCCGCGCGGCTCCGTGCCGCCAGTCGCAACGCGCGCCGGCTTCGTCCGGCGCGCCCTTTTTCTGCGGCGCTGCCGTGCTGCCGCCCGCGCGGCGAAGACGGCCGCCAGCCTACCGATAGACGATCACCGGAATTTTCGTATGGGTCAGCACGCGCTGCGTTTCGCTGCCGATCAACAGGCTGCCGAGCCCGCGACGTCCGTGGGACGCCATGAAAATCACGTCGCAGCCGCCGCGTTCGGCCGCCTCGATGATGCCGAGATAAGGCGACGGATGCACGCTCGTCCAGCTGTCGCAGACGACGCCGGCCTCCCGCGCGGCCGCCTGCACCTCGTCGAGATGTGCACGTGCCTCACGCTCGCTACGCGCCCGGAAATCGGCGGGCGGCTCGATGATCACTTCGGAAAACGGCGAGTACGGATATTGCGGCAGGCACGCATAGGCCGTGACCTGCGCGCCGACCGCCCGCGCCAGATCGATCGCACCGTCGATCGCCTTTTGCGACAGTTCGGAACCGTCGGTTGGAACGAGGATGTGCCGGAACATCGCGCCCTCCTGCGTCAGTCGCACCGCGTGCGCCGCGAACCCGTGCGATCCGGCCGCGACGCGTCGCGCATGCCAGTTTCGATTGTAGTGCGCGAAACGGCGCGACCGGCGCCGGCAGCGGGTTCGCCCTCATATCGGAAACACGCGGGCCGGCACGGCCCGCCACCGGCATCGGCTCGAGCGGCAGACACCCTACTCGCCCCAGTACCCGGGCCTTTCGTACGTATGTTTCAGGTAATCGAGAAAAAGGCGCACGCGCAACGGCAGGTGGCGGCGCTGCGGAAATACCGCGTGAATGCCGATGGGCGGCGCCGCGAACGCGTCGAGCACGCTGACGAGGTGGCCGGCCGCGATGTCCTCGCCCACCTCCCACCACGATCGCCATGCGAGGCCGTAACCGGCGAGGCACCACTCGTGCAGCACCGCCCCGTCCGAGCACTCCATCGTGCCGTTCACGCGAATCGACACGACCTTGTCGTCCTCCTGGAACGCCCAGCCGCGCTGCTGGTTCGCGTTCGCGGCAAGCGCGAGACAGTTGTGGCGTGCCAGTTCCGCGAGCGTGACCGGCGTGCCGCGCCGCGCGAGATACGCGGGCGACGCCACGCACACGCGGCGGTTCTCGCCGAGCTTGAGCGACACGAGGGACGAGTCGGGAAGCTCGCCGAGCCGCACCGCGCAATCGAACCCCTCGTTGACGAGGTCGACCATCCGGTCGGACAGATCCAGCGTCACCGACACGTCCGGATGCGCGCCGCTGAATTCGGGTACGAGCGGCGCGACGTGACGTCGCCCGAACCCGGCCGGCGCCGAAATGCGCAGGTGGCCGCTCGCCTTCACGCCGCCGGCGGACACGCTCGCCTCGGCGTTCTGCATGTCGTTGATGATCCGCTGGCAATCCTCGAGGAATGCCGAGCCCTCGAAGGTCAGCGTGAGCTTGCGCGTCGTGCGCACCAGCAGCTTGACGCCGAGCCGCTCCTCGAGCGCATCGAGACGACGGCCGATGATGGCCGGCGCGACGCCTTCCGCGTGCGCGGCCGCCGACAGGCTGCCCTTAGCCGCGACCGCGGCGAACGTTTCGATCTGTTTGAACCGGTCCATGACTCGAAAGGACGGGGTTTCCGCCCTTCACATGACTGAAGCCGCTCAAGATTAGGTATATGAAAGTAAAAGATCAAGTGATGATTAGCGTCTTTTTTAGCACCTGCGATCACGAATAGAATCGATCCGACCTCTGAAACTGGAGCGCAAGGCTATGTCGGCCACAACGACACTCTCCTCTCCCGACGCAATCATCTTCGACGCATTCGGCACGTTGTTCGACGTGCGTGCGGTGCTGGCCGCTGCGGAGCAGATGTTTCCCGGACATGGGGAACGGTTGTCGCAGCTGTGGCGACGCAAGCAAATCGAATACTCGCAGTTGCGCACGCTGGCCGATCCGGCCGGCGCGCGCTATCGCCCGTTCCGCGACATCACGCTCGACGCGCTGCGGTTCGCCGCACGCCGGCTCGGGCTCGCGCTGAACAGCGCGGCCGAAAAGCGGCTGATGGACGAATACGCGTGCCTGTCCACCTATCCCGACACGTTGCCCGCGCTGCGCAAGCTGCGCGCGCTCGAACCGCGCCCGCCGCTCGCGATCCTGTCGAACGGCACCCCGCAGATGCTCGACATCGCGATCAAGAGCGCCGGCATGAACGGCCTGTTCGATCGCGTGCTGTCGGCCGATGCAGTCCGCGCGTACAAACCGAGCCCCGTCGCGTACGCACTCGGCACTGCCGCGTTCGGCGCGAACCCGCGCGACATCGTGTTCGTGTCGTCGAA
>NZ_JAGIXF010000072.1:0-33008 GCF_021483755.1 Burkholderia sp. WTPI3
CGAACATCCCGACGCGCGTCGCGTTCCAGGTGTCGTCGAAGATCGATTCGCGCACGATTCTCGACCAGATGGGCGCCGAATCGCTGCTCGGCCAGGGCGACATGCTGTTCCTGCCGCCGGGCACCGGCTATCCGCAGCGGGTGCACGGCGCGTTCGTCGCCGACGAGGAAGTGCACCGGGTCGTCGAATACCTGAAGCAGTTCGGCGAGCCGCAGTACGAAGAAGGGATCCTGGACGGCCCGGCCACCGATGGCGCGGCGCAGGACCTGTTCGGCGAAGCGCCTGATGCGGAAGCCGATCCGCTGTACGACGAAGCCGTCGCGTTTGTCGTGCGCACGCGGCGCGCATCGATCTCGTCGGTGCAGCGGCAGTTGCGCATCGGCTACAACCGCGCCGCGCGTCTCGTCGAGCAGATGGAAGCAGCCGGACTCGTGTCGCCGATGGGCATCAACGGCAGCCGCGAGGTACTCGTGCCGGCCGCGGCCGACTGAGTGCGGCGACCGTCCGGCCGCCGCCAGGACGGGCGAGCCGCGCAAGCGGCCGCCCGACATGCGAAGGGCGCTGCATCCGCGGCGCCTTTTTTACATCTATTGCGCCACCGGCACCAGCTTGAAATCGACCGGGCTGCCGACCGCGACCTTCCGCGGATTCGGGCCGAGCTGTCCGGTTTCGACATCGCGGCTGAACACGTAGAACGTGTCGCTGTCCTGGTTGCCGACGATCAGCCATTTGCCGGTCGGGTCGATCAGGAACTCGCGCGGCGTCTTGCCGAGGCTCGACTGGCGGCTGACCGTCTTCAACCGGCCATCGGCCTTGTTCACCGCGTAGATCACGATGTCGTTGACGTCGCCGCGATTGCTCACGTACAGGAAGCGGCCGTCCGGCGACAGGTGGATCGCGCCGCCGCCGACCTTGCCCTTGAAGCCGGGCGCCGTCATCGGCAGGATCTCGACCGGCGTCAGCTTGCCGTCGTGGTAGCCGAATACCTCGACCGACGCGCTGAGCTCGCTCGTCACGTACGCGAACCGGCCGTCGGCGCTGAACACCATGTGACGCGGGCCGGAGCCGGCCTTCACGGGCGTGTAGCGCGTATCGGTCGGGCTGATCAGCCCGCGGCTGCCGTCCACCGTGTAGCGATAGCCGTAGATCTTGTCCGTGCCGAGATCCTGCACGAACAGGTAATGGCCATCCGGCGAGAACACGGTCGAATGCACGTGCGCGCCGTCCTGGCGCCCCTTCACGGGCCCGGTGCCTTCATGATGCACCGTCAGCACGGCCTGACCCACCGCGCCGCCGTCGCGGATCGGGAACACCGCGAAGCTGCCGCCCGGATCCGCCGCGACCGAGTAGTTGGCCGTGACGAGGTACTTGCCGTCCGGCGACAGTGCCAGGTAGCAAGGATCGTTCCCTTCCGACGACACGCGGTCGATGAACGTGAGCGCGCCCGTCTTCGCATCGAAATTGAACGCGCTGACGCCGCCGCGCTCGGTGGCCGGTCCGTTGTCGCCGGGCAACTCGTTGACCGCGTAGACGGTGCGACCGTCGCGGCTCGGCAACAGATAGGACGGATTCACGGTCTTCGCCGACGACACGGGCGCGACGCTGCCCGTTTTGGTATCGAAGTGATAGACGTAGATTCCGTCGCTGCCGTGGCCCGTATAGGTGCCGACCAGCAGGTTGTAGACGCCGTCGGCCGGTGCCGGCGATTGCTGCGCAAAGGCGTGGGTCGCGGACAGGGAGAGCACGATCGCGAAACCTTTCATCCAGTGAGCGAGCCTAAGCGGGAACCCTCGTGTCGAAGCGCGTGCGTCATGCTCGCGTAAACGGTTGGGCATTGAATCCTCCTTGCATCGAGTCGCTTCAAGTGTTGAGATAGGACGAAACGCCGGCCGACCATGCGCTCCGCCGCCCGGCCGAGTATACGGGGCGCGACGCCGGCACGTGAAGCGCGGGCGCCGCAGCCTGCATTGTGAACTCGAATATCCAAGGACCGCTTGCCCATGCCCGCCCTGATCGAAGACTACGCCCTCGTCGGCGACGGCCACACCGCCGCGCTGATTTCGAAAGACGGCTCCGTCGACTGGCTGTGCTGGCCCCGCTTCGATTCGGGCGCCTGTTTCGCGGCGCTGGTCGGCACCCCCGAGCATGGCCGCTGGCTGCTCGCGCCGGCCGCCGACGCCGCGATCACGCACACGACACGCCGCTATCGCGGCGACACGCTGATTCTCGAAACCGACTACGAGAGCGCCGACGGCGCCGTCACCGTGATCGACTTCATGCCGCCCGGCAACGGCTGGTCGGAACTCGTGCGGATCGTCGTCGGCCGCCACGGCACGATGAAGATGCGCATGGAACTGGTGTTGCGCTTCGACTACGGTTTCTCGATCCCGTGGGTCACGCAGTTGTCCCGCGAGAGCGGGATGAAGGCAATCGCCGGTCCCGATACGGTCGTGCTGCGCACGCCGGTGGCCCTCACCGGCAAGAACCTTCACACGCTCGCCGAATTCACGGTGAGCGCCGACGAGCGCATCCCGTTCTCGCTTGGCTATGCGGCGTCGCACCTGCGGCTGCCGCCCGCGCGCGATCCGCTGTCGATGCTCGCCCGCACCGAGAACTACTGGCTCGAATGGTCGGGGCGCTGCCAGGTGCAAGGCCGCTATGCGGCCGCCGTGCGCCGCTCGCTGATCACGTTGAAGGCGCTCGCATACGAGCCGACCGGCGGCATCGTCGCCGCGCCCACCACGTCCTTGCCCGAGAAGATCGGCGGCAACCGGAACTGGGACTACCGCTATTGCTGGCTGCGCGATGCGACGATCACGCTGCTCGCGCTGATGCGCGGCGGCTACTACGACGAGGCGCGCGCGTGGCGCACCTGGCTCGGCCGCGTGATGGCCGGCTCGCCCGAGCAGATCCAGATCATGTACGGGATCGCGGGCGAGCGCCGGCTGCCGGAAATGGAGCTCGACTGGCTGCCCGGATATCAGGATTCGAAGCCGGTGCGCGTGGGCAACGGCGCGGCGAACCAGCTCCAGCTCGACGTGTTCGGCGAAGTGATGGCCGCGCTGCACCTCGCGCGCGTAGGCGGTCTGCAGGCCGACGACACCGTGTGGTCCGTGCAGTGCTCGCTGCTCGACCATCTCGAGAAGATCTGGCAGGAACCCGACGAGGGCATCTGGGAAACGCGCGGCGGCCGCCGTCATTTCACGTTCTCGAAGGTGATGGCGTGGGTCGCGTTCGACCGCGCGATCAAGTCGGCCGAGATGTTCCGCCTGCCCGCGTCGCTCGACCGCTGGCGCGCGCTGCGCGACCGCATCCACGCGGACGTATGCGACAACGCATGGCACGAAGGCAAACAGGCGTTTGCACAGAGCTACGGCAGCGACGAGCTCGACGCGAGCGTGCTGATGATGCCGCTGCTCGGCTTCCTGCCGCCGGAAGACCCGCGCATCGTCGGCACGGTGGCGGCGATCGAGCGGGAATTGCTGCACGACGGGCTGGTGATGCGCTACCGCACCACCGAGTACGACGACGGCCTGCCCCCCGGCGAAGGCACGTTTCTCGCGTGCAGCTTCTGGCTGGTCGACAACTACGCGCTGCTCGGCCGGATCGACGACGCTCACCGGCTGTTCAGCCGGCTGCTCGCGCTGTCGAACGACCTCGGGCTGCTCGCCGAGGAGTACGACCCGGTCGGCGGGCGGCTCGTCGGCAATTTCCCGCAGGCGTTCTCGCACGTCGCGCTCGTGCATACCGCGATGAACCTGATGCACCACGAAGAGGCAATGGCCCGCGCGGCCGGCCAGCCCGTGCCGGCCGTGGCGACGGGGCGCTGAGCGGCGCCAGGACAGCTTCGTCAGAGAACGTCAATTCGCAAAACTTTGATGAAAAATCGGGGAAATGTTGCATTGCAACACCGATCGTTGTCCGATATGATCGACGCGATTGTCCGGCCGCAGTGCAACATGGCCGGCCGCTGACCCACACGGCACGCGGCGACACCCCAAGCCGCCCTGCGCACCGTCCCCCCACGCGGGAGTAGTCTGCATGCTTTACCAACTGCACGAATTCCAGCGGGCCATGCTGAGTCCGCTCACGGCCTGGGCCCAGGCTGCCTCCAAGTCGTTCGCCAACCCGTCCAGCCCGTTCTCGCTGATGCCCGGCGCGCCGCGCATGGCCGCCGCGTACGAGCTGATATACCGGCTCGGCAAGGACTACGAGAAGCCCGAATTCAACATTCACCAGATCGTCAAGGACGGCCACAACATCCCGATCGTCGAGCAGACGATCGTCGAGAAGCCGTTCTGCCGCCTGCTGCGTTTCAAACGCTATTCGGACGACGCCGACGCCGTCACGCAACTGAAGGACGAGCCGGTCGTGCTGGTCTGCGCGCCGCTGTCGGGCCACCACTCGACGCTGCTGCGCGACACCGTGCGCACGCTGCTGCAGGATCACAAGGTGTACATCACCGACTGGATCGATGCGCGGATGGTGCCGGTCGAGACAGGCCCGTTCCACCTGCACGACTACATCGCGTATATCCAGGAGTTCATCCGTCACATCGGCGCGCGCAACCTGCACGTGATCTCGGTGTGCCAGCCGACGGTGCCGGTGCTCGCGGCGATCTCGCTGATGGCGAGCCGCGGCGAGGACACGCCGCTCACGATGACGATGATGGGCGGCCCGATCGACGCGCGCCGCAGCCCGACGTCGGTGAATTCGCTTGCGACACAACACTCGACCGCGTGGTTCGAGAACAACGTGATCCATACGGTGCCCGCGAATTATCCGGGCGAAGGCCGTCAGGTGTATCCGGGCTTCCTGCAGCACACGGGCTTCGTCGCGATGAACCCGGAGCGGCACGCACAATCGCACTGGGATTTCTACCAGAGCCTGCTGCGCGGCGACGAGGACGACGCCGAAGCGCACCGCCGCTTCTACGACGAATACAACGCGGTGCTCGACATGGCCGCCGAGTATTACCTCGAGACGATCCGCGTCGTGTTCCAGGAATTCCTGCTTGCGGAAGGCACGTGGGACGTCGAAGGCGAGCGCGTGCGTCCGCAGGACATCAAGCACACCGCACTGATGACGATCGAAGGCGAACTCGACGACATCTCGGGCAGCGGCCAGACACACGTCGCGCACGAGCTGTGCACGGGCATTCCGCAAGACGACCGCCGCAGCCTGACCGCCGAGAAGTGCGGCCACTACGGGATCTTCTCAGGTCGCCGCTGGCGCACGATCATCTATCCGCAACTGCGCGACTTCATCCGCGAGCATGCACCGGAACCGAAGAACGGCGCGACGAAGGCGCCCGCCGACGCACCGGTAGCAGCCCCCGTCGCCACGCTGCCGATCAGCCAGCCGCAGGCAGAAACGGCAACGCGCGCCACCGCCACCGTCACCGCTGCGAAGCGCACGCGCGCGAAGGCACCGGCCGCGACGGTCGCCCCCGCCAGGACGGCAGCCGCGAAGACCGCACCCGCTGCGAAACGCGCAGGCAGCACGCGCGCCAAACCGGCTCGCGCACGCAAGGCCGCCTGACGCACCGCGTTCGGACAAAAAAACACCGCCGTTGCTTACGCACGGCGGCGTTTTTTCATTCAGCGATCGCAGTTGGTGCAGTTCGGCGGCTCAGCGCCGCAGCAGATAAGCGAGCAGTACCTCGGTGTTCATCCTGACCATCTCCGAGCGCTCGTCGGCCTCGCTGAAGTCGCGGCCGAGCGTCGCGGCGAGCGTGAAGCGGTTCGACACGATGTAGTAGCCGAGCCCCGACAGCGTCACGTAGAAGCGCAGCGGATCGACGTCGCTGCGAAACAGCCCGGCCTTCTGGCCGCGCATCAGCACGTTGCCCAGCTTCGCGACGATCGGCGACATCATTTCGCGGATCCGCGTCGACTTGTGCAGGTAGCGCGCTTCGTGCAGATTCTCGTTGTTGATGAGCCTCAGCAACTCCGGATGATCGCGGTAGTAATCCCACACGAAATGCGCGAGCCGCGTGACGGCTTCGACGGGCGCAACGCCATCGAGATCGAGCACGCGCTCGGCCTCGGTCAGTGCGGAGAACGCGTGTTCGAGCACGGCCGTAAACAGCTGCTCCTTGCTGCCGAAGTAGTAATAGAGCATCCGCTCGTTGGTTTCGGCCCGGCGGGCGATCTGGTCGACGCGCGCGCCGAACAGCCCCCCACTCGCGAACTCTTCGGCTGCCGCCATCAGAATGCGGCGGCGCGTACCTTCAGGATCTCTTTTGATTTTTGGCTGATTCATGGTGGCGTTTTGCTATGTGAGCCGCGTGATCCGGACCGGCACCCCCACCGCCTTGGCGCCGACTGCCGTGGAACGGGCGCGCCGCATGCGGCCGCCCTCCTGCTGAGCCCCTGCAAAAAAGCGGTTTGATTATGCGCACAGACGGCGTCCAGCGCAATGCGGGAAATCGGCGATAATCGAGCTTTGGCAAACCTTTCCGGCCGCGCCAGACGCGGCCGAAAGCCAGTCGGCGCCGCAGCGCCCGTTGTCACCGTGACCGATTCCAAGACCCTCGCGGATCGCATCGAAGATCTGCTTCCCCAGACGCAATGCACGAAGTGCGGCTATAACGGTTGTCGTCCGTACGCCGACGCCATCGCCGCCGGCGACGCGAACTACAACCAGTGCCCGCCCGGCGGCGCCGAAGGCATTGCACGCCTCGCCAGCCTGCTCGGCAAGCCCGTGATCCCGCTGAACCCCGTCAACGGCTGCGAACATCCCCGCGCAGTCGCCTTCATCGACGAGAGCCTGTGCATCGGCTGCACGCTGTGCATGCAGGCGTGCCCGGTCGACGCGATCGTCGGTGCACCGAAGCAAATGCACACGATCGTCGAGTCGCTGTGTACCGGCTGCGACCTGTGCGTGCCGCCGTGCCCGGTCGACTGCATCGCGATGGTGCCCGTGACCGGCGATCGCACCGGGTGGGATGCGTGGTCGCAGGCGCAGGCGGACGCCGCACGCGAACGCCACGACCGCCGGCTCGCGCGCCAGCGCCGCGACCGCGAGGCCGCCGAAGCGCGCGCCGCCGCACGTCGCGCGGCGAAGCCCGCGCCGGATGCCGGACAGCCCGACACGCAGCCGACCGCGCCGAGCGCCGCCCCGGCCGACGACGCCGACGCAAAGAAACGCGCGATCATCGCCGCCGCGCTCGAACGCGCACGCAAGAAGAAGGAAGAGCTGTCCGCGCAAGGCGCCGGGCCGAAAAACACCGAAGGCGTGAGCACGGCCGTGCAGGCCCAGATCGATGCGGCCGAAGCGCGCCGCAAGCGACTCGCCGAGCAGCAGGCGCGGCGCGACGCCGAAGGCCGCGACGACCAGAGCGGCACATCCACGCCGCCCGACCACGACACGCCATGAACGCCAGCAAACGACGCGCGATCTACGAAACGCTGCAAAGCCTCAATCCGCATCCGACAACCGAGCTCGAATACACGACGCCGTTCGAGTTGCTGATCGCGGTGATGCTGTCCGCCCAGGCGACCGACGTGTCGGTCAACAAGGCGATGCGGAAGATGTTTCCGGTTGCGAACACTCCGCGACAAATCGTCGCGCTCGGTGAAGAAGGCGTCACCGACTACATCAAGACGATCGGCCTGTACCGGACCAAGGCGAAGAACGTCGTAGCGACGTGCCGGATCCTGCTCGAGCGCTACGACGGCGAGGTGCCGGCCGATCGCGAAGCGCTCGAAAGCCTGCCGGGCGTCGGCCGCAAGACCGCGAACGTCGTGCTGAACACCGCGTTCGGTCATCCGACGATCGCGGTCGACACGCACATCTTCCGCGTCGCGAACCGCACGGGGCTCGCCCCGGGCAAGGACGTGAAGGCCGTCGAGACCGCGCTGGAGAAGTTCACGCCGAAAGAATTCCTGCAGGACGCGCATCACTGGCTGATCCTGCACGGCCGCTATGTGTGCAAGGCACGCAAGCCTGAATGCTGGCATTGCGCAATCGAGCCGCTGTGCGAATTCAGGCCGAAGACGCCGCCGCCGAACGAGTGACCGCCGGCAGGCTGACGCGCCGCAGCGGCGCCTGCGGTGTTGCCCTTCCCTTTTCCTTTTCCCGCTATGCGTTCGATGTCGCGGTCGCGTCGTCGGCTGCCGCACCGCCCGCGCGCACGAGCGCCAGCACCGCCGCGAGAATCGCGACGCCGCCCGCCCACTGCAGCGGCGACAGCGCTTCGCCGAACAGGAGTGCCGCGAGCGCGACCGTCACGACCGGCTCGAGCGTCGACAGCATCGACGTGCGGGCCGCGCCCAGCCGCTCGAGCCCGGCGAAGAACGCGAGCATCGCCGCGACCGTCGACACCAGCGCGATCGCGAGCATCGCCGCCCAGCCACCGGCCGTCACCGGCCAGCGCGGCGGCGCGCCTAACATCGTGGTCCGCACGAGCGCGATCGCGAGGAGCGTGGCGGTCGCCGACAGGCAGATGATCGCGGTGGTCGCGAGCGGATCGACGCCGCGCGTCGCCTTCGTGCCGCCGACGATGTACAGCGAATAGATCACCGCGGCCGCCAGCGCGAGCGCGATGCCGAGCGGCTCGCCGTGACCGCCGCCGACCATCAGCGCGGAACCCGCGACGCAGAGCACGAGCGCGACGGCCTTCGCGCGCGTGAGCCGCTCGCCGAGCCACCACGCGGCCAGCAGCGTGACGAAGGCCGGATACAGGTACAGCAGCAGCGCGACGAGGCTCGCCTGCGCATGCTGGAGCGCGCTGAAGTAGCAGAACGACTGTCCGACGTAGCCGAGCGCCCCCATCGCGACGAGCGGCACGAGCGCGCGGCCGCGCGGCCATGCGACGCGGCGGTGGCGGGCAATCGCGGCGAGCACCGCGCCGCCGATCGCGAAGCGCACGATCAGCAAGCCGAGCACGTCGACGCCTGCCGCATAGGCATAGCGGCCGAAGATCGCCATCGCGCCGAACGCGACGGCGGACAGTGCGACGTAGAGCGCGCCTTGCAGCGCGGAGGACGGTGAGCGGGCGGTAGCGGACATGAGGAAACGGCGCGAGCGCAACGACGGATGTCGTGGGAGTGTAGCGGCGCGGCGGCCGGCAGCCTAGTCGGCGCTTACCCATTGCGCGGCGCAGCCGCCGCCAGCACCGCGCGCCGACCCGGCGTACAATGCCCGACGCGGCATGACGCCGCCCGAATCACGACGTTTCCCCACCATGTTCAATCCGAGTCGCGACGAAGTCCGCCGCTTTTTCACCGAAACCTGGCGCAAGCAGCGCGCCGGCGAGATCCTGACGCCGCTGGAAGCGATGGCGGCCGACTGGATCGTCGAGCACCCCGAATACCACGCCGACCTCGCGGACGCCGACGGCGCCGCCGCGCGCAACTACACGCCCGAGGAAGGCCGCACGAACCCGTTCCTGCACCTGTCGATGCACCTCGCGATCAGCGAGCAGCTGTCGATCGACCAGCCGCCCGGCATCCGCGCCGCGCACGACAAGCTGGCCGCGAAGCTCGACTCGACTCACGAAGCGCAGCACGTGATCATGGAATGCCTCGGCGAGACAATCTGGGAAGCGCAGCGCACCGGCACGCCGCCCGACACGGACGCGTACCTGCAACGCATCCTGCGTCGCGCATCGCGCGACTGAGTGCCGCTGCCGTGCCTGACTGCGGACAAACAACGCGGACAAAAAAATACCCCGCCGTGGCGGGGCATCCTTGCTGCGCGGGCCGGCGAGGCCCGTCGCGCTTACTTCTTGAACACGAGGTCGCCCTTGAGCGACTCGATGTAGGCCGCGATGTCCTTCATGTCGCTGACCGACAGGTTCTGGACCTGTGCCTGCATGATCGCGTTGTTGCGACCGAGCAGCGGGTTGGTCAGGCCCATCTGGTACTGGCGCATCGCCCACACGAGGTAGTCGGCGTGCTGGCCCGCGAGGCGCGGATATTCGGCGTTGATCGGCTGGTTCAGTTGCGCGCCGTGGCAGGCCGCGCAGTTGTGCGATTCAACCAGATCCTTGCCCTTCGACGTGTCCGCCGCATGCGCGGTACCGATCGCGAGGCCGGCCGCCAGTGCAACCGCCGCCGTCTTGAATGCGTTGTTCATGAATGCTCCTGTCCCGCCGGCGAGATTGGCGGCGCGCGCTTTACTTGTAGGGATTGTCCTTCGAGTCCGCCTTCTGGGCAGCGTAGTAGGCTGCCAGATCGGCGATGTCCTGGTCCGTCAGCGAACCGGCGATCGCGTTCATCGACGGGAAGTGACGATCCTTCTTGCGATAGGACTTCAGCGCGTTCTCGAGGTATTGCTGGTTCTGGCCGCCGAGGACGGGTACCCGGTAGACCTCCGGATAGGCTGCGCGGTAATCCTGGATGCCGTGGCAACCGATGCACATGGCGGCCTTGCCCGCCCCGTCCTTCGGGTTGCCGACCACACCGGCCGCCTGCGCGCTGCCCGCGAGCGCCACGAGCGCTGCGACAACGACGTGTTTGCCGACGAATTTGTTCATAGCTCTTGTAACCTAGCTTGAGGGGAAACTGGCGCCGAAGCGGCAACGGCCCGCGCCGTTTTGCTTATCGGATCGCCACGCAGGCCAAAAAAAACGGCCAGATTGTACCGCGTCGGCGGGGAACGCGTCCATATGGCGCCCCGGTCCACCCCGCCGCAGCCCCGCAACGATACGCGGGCCCGGCCGAACCGGACAGCCCTTCTGACTTATACTGGGTTTTTTTGCGATTAAGAAGAGCGCCGCCATGCGTTTCGAAGGATCCTCGCACTACGTTGCCACCGACGACCTCAAGCTCGCAGTCAACGCCGCGCTGACGCTGCAACGCCCGCTGCTCATCAAGGGCGAGCCCGGCACCGGCAAGACCATGCTCGCCGAGGAAGTGGCCGCCGCGCTCGACATGCCGCTGCTGCAGTGGCACATCAAGTCGACGACGAAGGCGCAGCAGGGCCTGTACGAATACGACGCGGTGTCGCGGCTGCGCGATTCGCAACTCGGCGACGCGCGCGTGAAGGACATCGCGAACTACATCGTGAAGGGCGTGCTGTGGCAGGCGTTCGACGCCGAGCACCCCAGCGTGCTGCTGATCGACGAGATCGACAAGGCCGACATCGAATTCCCGAACGACCTGCTGCGCGAGCTCGACCGGATGGAATTTCACGTGTACGAGACGCGCGAGACCGTGCGCGCGAAGCACCGCCCGCTCGTGATCATCACGTCGAACAACGAGAAGGAGCTGCCGGACGCGTTCCTGCGCCGCTGCTTCTTCCACTACATCCAGTTTCCCGATCCGTCGACGATGCAGAAAATCGTCGGCGTGCACTTCCCGAACATCCGCGAGGAACTGCTGCGTGCGGCGCTCGAAAGCTTCTTCGAACTGCGCAGCGTGTCGGGGCTGAAGAAGAAACCGTCGACGTCCGAACTGCTCGACTGGCTCAAGCTGCTGCTCGCCGAGAACATCCCGGCCGACGCGCTGCGCGGCGCCGACGCGAAGCAGATCGTGCCGCCGCTCGCGGGCGCGCTGCTGAAGAACGAGCAGGATCTGAGCCTGCTGGAGCGGCTCGTCTACATGAACCGGCACAACCGGTAACCCACCCGCGAAGGCCCGGCCATGCTGCTCAATTTCTTCTACGCGCTGCGCGCAGCCAAGCTGCCCGTCTCGGTGAAGGAATACCTGACGCTGCTCGAATCGCTGAAGGCCGGGCTGATCTCGCCGTCGATCGACGCGTTCTACTTCCTCGCGCGGATGACGCTCGTCAAGGACGAGCAGTATTTCGACAAGTTCGACCAGGCGTTCGGCGCATATTTCCATGGCGTGTCCGCGCTGCCGTCCGAAGCGTTCGACATTCCGCTCGACTGGCTCGAGAAGCGCCTCGAGCGCGAGCTGTCGCCGGAGGAAAAGGCGCAGATCGACGCGATGGGCGGGCTCGACAAGCTGATGGAGCGCCTGAAGGAGCTGCTCGACGAGCAGAAGGAGCGCCACGAAGGCGGCAACAAGTGGATCGGCACCGGCGGCACGTCGCCGTTCGGGCACGGCGGCTACAACCCCGAAGGCATGCGCATCGGCGGCCCGTCGAACGGCAACCGCACCGCGGTCAAGGTGTGGGAGGCCCGCGCATTTCGCGACTATGACGATTCGGTCGAGATCGGCACGCGCAACATCAAGGTCGCGTTGCGGCGCCTGCGCCGCTTCGCGCGCGAAGGCGCTGCCGAAGAGCTCGACCTGCCCGGCACGATCCGCAGCACGGCAGCGAATGCCGGCTGGCTCGACCTGCAGATGGTGCCCGAGCGGCACAACAACGTGAAGGTGCTGATGCTGCTCGACGTCGGCGGCTCGATGGACGACCACATCAAGCGCACCGAGGAGCTGTTCTCCGCCGCAAAGGCCGAGTTCAAGCACCTGGAGTTCTACTATTTCCACAACTGCGTGTACGACCATCTGTGGAAGAACAACCGCCGCCGTCACTCGGAGCGCACCGCGACGTGGGACGTGCTGCACAAGTTCACGCCGGACTACAAGCTGATCTTCGTCGGCGACGCGACGATGAGCCCGTACGAGGTGCTGCAGCCCGGCGGCTCGGTCGAATACAACAATCAGGAGGCCGGCGCCGTGTGGCTGCGGCGCCTCGCCGACCAGTTTCCCCATCATGCATGGCTGAACCCCGAGCCCGAGCGGCTATGGGAATACCGGCAATCGGTCGCGGTGATCCGCGACCTGCTCGGCCAGCGCATGTATCCGCTTACGCTCGCGGGCCTCGAAACCGCGATGCGCGCACTCAGCAAATAACGAACCCGCCCTGCAGACACGAAGGCCGCGTCCGAGCGGCCTCCCTCCGGAGATAGCATGAATCCCTCGCCCACCGCGAGCGCTGGCCGCGCCGGCGGCCGCCGCTTTTTCAACGATACGTCCGTGTCCGCGCTCGTCGCCGGCTTCGTCGCGATGATGACGGGCTACACGAGCTCGCTCGTGCTGATGTTCCAGGCCGGCCGCGCCGCACACCTGAGCGACGCGCAGATCTCGTCGTGGATCTGGGCGCTGTCGATCGGCATGGCGCTGACGACGATCGGGCTGTCGCTGCGCTTTCGCGCACCGGTGGTCGTCGCGTGGTCGACGCCCGGCGCCGCGCTGCTGATCGCGTCGCTGCCTGGCGTGCCCTACCCGGAGGCGATCGGCGCATTCGTCGTATGCGCGCTGCTGCTGACGGCCGTCGGTGTGAGCGGCCTGTTCGACACGCTGATGCGGAGGATCCCGGCCGGCATCGCAGCCGCCTTGCTCGCGGGCATCCTGTTCGAGATCGGCATCGAGATCTTCCGCGCCGCGCAGTTCCAGACGGCACTCGTGCTCGCGATGTTCTTCACGTACCTGATCGTCAAGCGGCTCGCGCCGCGCTACGCGATCGTCACGACGCTGATCGTCGGCACCGCGGTGGCCGGCGGCCTCGGCCTGCTCGACTTCAGCCATTTCCACATCGCGCTCGCGCAGCCCGTGTTCACGATGCCCGCCTTCTCGATCGCGTCGATCGTCAGCATCGGCGTTCCGCTGTTCGTCGTCGCGATGGCGTCGCAGAACGTGCCGGGCATCGCGGTGCTGCGCGCGGACGGCTATCAGACGCCTTCATCGCCGCTGATCGCGACCACCGGCCTCGCATCGCTGCTGCTTGCGCCCTTCGGCTCGCACGGCGTGAACCTCGCGGCGATCACGGCCGCGATCTGCACGGGCCCCGAAGCACATGAAGATCACGCGAAGCGCTACACGGCCGCCGTGTGGTGCGGCACCTTCTATCTGATCGCCGGGATCTTCGGCGCGACGATCGCGGCGCTGTTCGCCGCGCTGCCGAAGGCGCTCGTCGTATCGGTCGCCGCGCTCGCGCTGTTCGGCTCGATCATGAGCGGGCTCGCGAACGCGATGCAGGACGCGAAGCAGCGCGAAGCCGCGCTGGTCACGTTCATGGTCACGGCTTCGGGCCTCACGCTGCTGTCGATCGGCTCGGCGTTCTGGGGACTCGTCGCGGGGATCGTCACACAGGTGATCCTGAACGCCCGGCGTCCCGCCTAGCCCCGTATAGCGGGGGCCTGCCGCACCGGCGGCAGGCCAAAACGTGCACGACACGAATCGGGCCTAAAATGATGGCTCGGAGGCGGTGCCCGCGCCGCCTCGCTTCGCTGCCGCGCTCGCGCGGCCCGTGAGAACCCCGGCGCCCCGCGCCCTCCTCCCGAATCGCCATGACTACCGCACTCGACCAGCTGAAGCAGTACACGACCGTCGTCGCCGACACGGGCGATTTCCAGCAGCTTGCGCAGTACAAGCCGCAGGACGCGACCACGAACCCGTCGCTGATCCTGAAGGCCGTCCAGAAGGATGCGTACAAGCCGATCCTCGAGAAAACCGTCCGCGATCATCGCAACGAAAGCACCGACTTCATCATCGACCGCCTGCTGATCGCGTTCGGCACCGAGATCCTGAAGCTGATCCCGGGCCGCGTGTCGACCGAGGTCGACGCGCGCCTGTCGTTCGACACGCAGCGCTCGATCGACAAGGGTCGCGAACTCATCAAACTGTACGAAGCCGCCGGCATCGGCCGCGAGCGCATCCTGATCAAGCTCGCGTCGACGTGGGAAGGCATTCGCGCGGCAGAAGTGCTGCAGAAGGAAGGGATCAAGTGCAACATGACCCTGCTTTTCTCGCTGGTGCAGGCCGCCGCGTGCGCGGAAGCCGGCGCGCAGCTGATCTCGCCGTTCGTCGGCCGCATCTACGACTGGTACAAGAAGCAGGCCGGCGCCGACTGGGATGAAGCGAAGAACGGCGGCGCGAACGATCCGGGTGTGCAGTCGGTACGTCGCATCTACACGTACTACAAGACGTTCGGCTACCACACCGAAGTGATGGGCGCGAGCTTCCGCACGACGAGCCAGATCACCGAGCTCGCGGGCTGCGACCTGCTGACGATCAGCCCCGATTTGCTGCAGAAACTGCAGGACAGCACCGACACGGTGACGCGCAAGCTGTCGCCGGACGCGCTGCACGACAAGCCGACCGAGCGCGTCGCGATCGACGAGGCATCGTTCCGCTTCCAGTTGAACGACGAAGCGATGGCGACGGAAAAACTTTCCGAAGGTATTCGCGTGTTCGCCGCCGACGCGGTGAAGCTCGAGAAGCTGATCGACGCGCTGCGCTGAATCGTGCAGCCCGCGCCTGCCGCTGTCAGTTGAGCTGTCAGCAGCACTGACAACAGGCGTCAGCAGGCATCGCCGACGGCCGCGAACCCTGTGTTCGCGGCCGTTTTATTTTTCATTCCACCGTCAAGCGCGCGCACTACAATCCACGTCACGAGTGCGCCGGCCGCGTCCCGGTGCGCTCTTCCCGGTCAATCTTGGATGTACCCGAGCCGGCGCCGACGTGCCTGCCCGGACCACAGGAGACAACGATGCAAGTCCAACCGTATCTGACGTTCTACGGCCGCGCGGAAGAAGCCCTTCAGTTCTACGAAAAGGCGCTCGGCGCGAAGACGATGTTCAAGATGCACTTCAAGGATGCGCCGCCGAACCCCGATTACCCGATGTCGCCGGAGATGGGCGACAAGGTGATGCATGCGAGCTTCACGATCGGCGACTCGATGATCATGTGCTCGGACGGCGACTGCAGCCAGCCGAGCGGTGGCGCGCACGCGGGCTATTCGCTGTCGCTGAACCCGGCAACGGTCGACGAAGGCCGGAAGCTGTTCGATGCGCTCGCCGACGGCGGCGAAGTGACGATGCCGTTCGGCAAGACGTTCTGGGCGCTCGGCTTCGGGATGGCGAAGGACCGTTTCGGCGTGCACTGGATGGTCAACGTCGAGGACCTGTCGCAACGCGACGCTCTCGCGAAGCGCGCGGGCCAGTAACACCCGCGCACCAAGCAAAACGCCCGCGACTTGCGTCGCGGGCGTCGTGTCGAAACTGCAACAGAAGGCGGGCCGATCAGCTCTCGACGACGTCGAGATAATCCTCCGGCCGCGTGCGGTCCTCCGCATGCGCCATGCCCATCACACGCACCAGCACGCTCACCACCACCGACACCACCAGGTTCACGATCAGCGACCACACCGCCGCGTAGCCCGGAATCGCGAGGCCGAACAGGTGGATCGTGAAGATCGAGCCGGCCAGCTTCAGCGAGATCGCCATCCACGTGCCGCACACGATGCCCGCGGCCCAGCCGACCAGCAGGCCGCGATGGTCGAGCACGCGCGTGTACAGGCCGAGCACGATCGCCGGCAGCGTCTGGATGATCCAGATCCCGCCGAGCAGTTGCAGCTGAATCGCATAGGTCAGCGGCAGCCCGAGGATGAACGCGACCGCGCCGACCTTCACGATCAGCGACACAAGCTTCGCGACGTGCGTCTCCTGCTCGTGCGTCATGTTGCGGTTCACGAACTCGCGGTGAATGTTGCGCGTGTACAGGTTCGCGGCGGCGATCGACATGATCGCCGCCGGCACCAGCGCGCCGATGCCGATCGCCGCGAACGCGACGCCGACGAACCACGACGGGAAGTAGTTGAGGAACAGCGCGGGCACCGCGAAGTTCGGGCCGAACGCCTTGAAGTACGGCGCGTACTGAGGCATGTCCTTCACGCCGGATGCGAGCGCCATGTAGCCGAGCAGCGCAAGCAGGCCGAGCACGAACGAATACGCGGGCAGCATCGCCATGTTGCGGCGGATCGTGTTGCCCGACGACGACGACAGGATCGCCGTGACCGAGTGCGGATACAGGAACAGCGCGAGCGCCGAGCCGATCGCGAGGGTCGCGTACGCGCTGTAGCCGTTCAGGCTCATCGCATCAGGCGCCTTGAGCAGCAGCTTCGCGGGCGGCACCGCCGCGAAGATGTGGCCGAAGCCACCGAGCTTCGCGGGGATCACGATGATCGCCGCGGCGATCGTGATGTAGATCAGGATGTCCTTCACAATCGCGATCATCGCCGGCGCGCGCAGCCCCGACGTGTACGTGTACGCGGCAAGAATCGCGAATGCGATGATGAGCGGCAGGTCGCCGACGAAGCCGGTCGTGTCGAAACCGAGCGCACCGATCACCACTTCGATGCCGACGAGCTGCAGCGCGATGTACGGCATCGTCGCGACGATGCCCGTCACCGCGATCGCGAGCGCGAGCATCCGGCTGCCGTAGCGTGCGTTGACGAAATCGGCTGCCGTCACGTAGCCGTGACGCTTGGCGATGCTCCACAGTTTCGGGAACACGACGAACGCGAACGGGTAGATCAGGATCGTGTACGGCAGTGCAAAGAAGCCCATCGCGCCGGCACCGAACACGAGCGCGGGCACCGCGACGAACGTATAGGCCGTGTAGAGATCGCCTCCGAGCAGGAACCATGTGACGATCGTGCCGAAGCGGCGACCGCCGAGGCCCCATTCGTCGAGATGGGCGAGATCGCCGCGCCGCCAGTTCGCGGCGAGAAAACCGAGGACCGTGACGCCGATGAACAGGAGAACGAATACGAAGGTAGCGCCGAGATTCATCGCGCACCTCCTTGCGTGCCGTTCGCCTTCCACGCGTTCTTGGTCTTGTGATACACGAACGCGGTGATCACCGCGCTAATGAACACCCAGAGCAACTGGTACCAATAGAAGAACGGAAAACCCAACCATTGCGGTTCGATCTTGCTGTACGACGGCACCCAGACCATCGCGATCAGCGGCACCACCAGCAGCCAGAGCCAGCGCTTGGCGGCCCGATTGGCGTCGGCATCGTGAGCCATGACGTCTCCTCATCTTTCCCGGTTATCGATCTTGTTGAGCGGGTACGGCGGCGAGAGGAGCGACAAAACGGGTAAGCTGCGGCTCCCCTGGCTTCGCGCCAGTATAGGAGCCGCGAGCGCGCGGTCAAGCGGGGGCGAACCCGAGGTGATCCGCCCCTAGTCATGCGGTTGCACCGGCATGCGGCCGGCGCGCGAGCGTCAGATCGCGAACGAGGATTCGCGTGCGCCCGTCGTTTCTTTCAAAGCTTTCACCCACTTGCGCGCGGGCAGCTTCAGCGTGTCCTCGATCAGCTTCGCGCGGGCTTCCAGTTGCGCATACGGCACGTCGAGCGCCGGGCCCGAGAACGCGATCGCGATCCGGTTGCCATCGTGCACTTCCGGCAGCGCGATCACGCGGTGGTCGAACGCCGCGCTCAGGTGCTTCATGTTGCGCACGAAACTCGGATGGTCGCCGAACAGGTTGATCGTCGCGATGCCCGCATCCGCGAGGCAGCCGCGCACCGCACGGTAGAACGCGACGCTGTCGAGCACCGGGCCGCGCGCGGTCGCATCGTACAGGTCGATCTGAAGCGCGCCCGTCGTGCCGCGATTGGCCGCGTCGTTGACGAAGTCCCATGCGTCGGCTTCATGCACGACGAGGCGTGCGTCGTCGGGCGGCAGCGCGAACATCGTGCGCGCCGCGACGATCACGGCCGGGTTCAGTTCGACCGCCTCGACCTTCGCGTGCGGCAGGAAGCGGTGCGAGAACTTCGTCAGCGCACCGGTGCCAAGCCCGAGCTGGACGATCCGCTCGGGCGTTTCGAGGAACAGCAGCCACGCCATCATCTGCTGCGCGTACTCGAGTTCGATATGCAGCGGCTTGGAGATCCGCATCGCGCCCTGCACCCATTCGGTGCCGAAGTGCAGGAAGCGCACGCCGCGCTCTTCAGAGAACGTGACGGGCGCGAAACGCGGCTTGCGCGGTGCGTCGAGGACGGGCACGTCGTCGTGTTCGTCGATCTCCGGGCGGCGCTTCACGCGCGGTGGCTGGAGCTTTTCGGAACCGTTGTACGCGGACGGCTTGCGTTGCTTGAACGCGCGCGCCTCGGCGGACGCGCGCTTGATCAGTCGGGTCATGTTGAATCTCGCTGGGTGATGCTGGATAAGCGGACGAGAGGATAGCATTGGTGGGGCGCCGGACCGTCGGAGGAGTGCGCGGCTCGTCGGCTGGCCATTCGGGCGACTTGCAGGCGACAGGGGCACGCGGGATAATGTATCGCAATTGCGACGCAAAAGAGATCACGATGAAAACTGCGACTTTTCCATCTATCCGGGTCGAGCCGGAATTGCGCGATGCCGCAGAGAATGTCCTTCAGGAAGGCGAATCACTGTCGAGCTTCGTCGAGCAATCGATTCGCGAAGGCATCGAACGTCGACGGCTCCAAAGCGAATTCATTGCGCGCGGCATTGCATCACGGGATGAAGCTCGACGGACCGGCGAGTATGTCTCTTCGTCCGAAGTGCTGGAACGGCTGGGTCGACGACTCGATACGCTGCGTGACAGGAAGCGGCAGACTCGATGACCTATACGGTTCGCTTTACGTCCGACGCATCGGACGACCTGGACCGGCTTTATGCTTTCGTCGTCGACCGTGACGATGCGGAGGTCGAACGGGCTGAACGCGCGTTGTCAGCCATTGCGTCAGGAATCGCCACGCTTGAATCGTCGCCGTTCACCTGCCGCAAAGTTCATCCGTCCATGCCGTTTCTCCGGGAACTGATCATTCCATTCGGCGCATCCGGCTACGTCGCATTGTTCGAGATCGACGACGGCCAAACGGTGACGATCCTTGCAGTCCGCCACCAGCGGGAAAGCGACTACCACTGACGACGAGGAATCACATGACCTCGAACGGCAAGAAGATCTGGTTTCCGGCGAAACGCTACGGCTGGGGATGGGGGTTGCCGGTCGCGTGGCAAGGGTGGGTCGTGCTGCTGCTGTTCGTGATCGGGATCATCGCGAGCGCGTGGCTGGCACCGCCGCACCGGTCGCCGGTCGCGTACGGTGCGTGCATCGTGATGCTGATCGCGCTATTGACCGTCGTGTGCTGGCTCAAGGGCGAAAAACCCCGGTGGCGATGGGGAAAGGACAAGTAGGTGTGCGTCGGGGACAATGGACGCCGCCGCCGCTCGATTCGGCGTCAATCGGGTATCGCCCGCCACTGCACCAGCTTCTGCTCGAACGACAACATCGCGTTCGCCGGGCTCGACGACGGCAGCACGAGCGTGTCATACCCGGCCTGCCCGATCACGTCGGCAAAACGCCCCGCCGTCTTCCCGTTGAAACACACCTTCTTCAGCAGCGGCGCATGCTCGCGCAACGACGCGAAGTCGTTCGGTTTTGCATGGCGGATCGCGGAATCGAGACTGCCTTCGCGGTGGCAGGCATCGAGCACATCCCAGATGCCGATGCCGTGCGACAGCACACGTTTGAGCCGCGCGTCATACGCAAGCTCGTGCAGTCCGGGCTCGTCGAGCACCGCGCCCAACAGCCGCCAGAACTGATTGCGCGGATGCGCGTAATACTGCGCGGCATCGAGCGACGCCTCGCCCGGAAAGCTGCCGAGAATCATCGTATGCGTATTCGGCCCGACGACCGGCGCAAAGCCTTGCAGCATCACACGCCTGCGCGCGGCCCGACGGATCGCGGCCCGTCGCCGTGCGCATCGAGATGACGCCACAGCGCGGGCAGCATGCATTCGGTGACCATCAACGGCTTGCCGTGACGCTGGAACACCGAACGCCGCGCGGCAAACGCATGCGGTGCCCGCTCGCCCGCGAGCGCATGGCTTGCGAGCGCGTACAGCGGATGCCCGGCGATCACGCGCCGGCTGACAAGCGCCGAGCGCTCGACCTGCGGATCGCTGTACAGCAGCTCCGCGAGCGGTCGCGTGCGCAGCCGCCGCATCGCCTGCCAGACTCCCTTGCTGGCCGCTAGCGGCGCGATGCTGTGCGCGGCGACGTACGGCGTGCCGTCGACCGACAGGATCACCTCGCGCACCCACATCGGCGCGCGCGGCGCGCTGTCGAGCGCCGCCGGCTCGTCGAACCACGGGCAATCGACGGCCTCGCGCGTCACGCGCACCTTCACGCCGCCGGGCCGCGCGAGGTGCGCGGTCAGCGAGCCGCCGCGCGTCAGCCAGTCGCGCTGGTCGAGCGTGCAGCCGGGCCGGGGCGTGTCGCGCCAGCCCGCCTGTGCGCCGTCGAATCGCATCCGCACGTTCACGCGGTGCGCGACAGCAGCAGCGCGTTGGTCCGCTTCACGAAGCTCGCCGGATCGTCGAGCATCCCGCCTTCGGCCAGCAACGCCTGATCGAACAGCAGATGGCACCAGTCGCCGAAATTGGCGCTGTCGGCATTCAGCTGCTTCACGAGCGCGTGCTCGGGATTGATCTCGAGAATCGGCTGCATCGCCGGCGCATTCTGACCGGCCGCCTTCAGCATCCGCTGCAGGTAGCCGCTCATGTCGTTGTCGTCCGCGACGAGACACGACGGCGAATCGGTCAGCCGGAACGTGACGCGCACTTCCTTCACCTTGTCACCGAGCGCTTCCTTCATCTTCTCGACGACCGGCTTGATCGCCTCGCCCGCCTGCTCCTGCGCCTTCTTTTCCTCGTCGTTCAGCTCGCCGAGGTCGAGATCGCCGCGGGCGACGCTCGCGAGCGGCTTGCCGTCGAATTCATGCAGGAACGACAGCATCCATTCGTCGACGCGATCGGTCAGCAGCAGCACCTCGACGCCCTTCTTGCGGAACACTTCGAGATGCGGGCTGTTCTTCGCGGCCTGCCACGTATCGGCGGTCACGTAGTAGATCTTGCTCTGCTCGGGCTTCATGCGCGACACGTAGTCGGCAAGCGACACGTCCTGCGCGTCGGTATCGCCATGCGTCGATGCGAAGCGCAGCAGCTTCGCGATGCGCTCGCGGTTCGCGTGATCCTCGCCGAGGCCTTCCTTCAGCACCTGGCCGAAGGCACCCCAGAACGTCTTGTACTTCTCCTTGCCGGCATCCTCTTCCGCGTTCGCCAGCTCTTCGAGCATCGACAGCGCACGCTTGGTCACGCCTTCGCGGATCGCCTTCACGTCGCGGCTTTCCTGCAGGATTTCACGCGACACGTTCAGCGGCAGGTCGGCCGAATCGACGACGCCTTTCACGAAACGCAGGTATTGCGGCAGCAACTGCTCGGCGTCGTCCATGATGAACACGCGCTTCACATACAGCTTCAGGCCGCCGCGATAGTCGCGGTTCCACAGGTCGAACGGCGCGTGCGCCGGCACGAACAGCAACTGCGTGTATTCGCTGCGGCCCTCGACGCGGTTGTGCGTCCACGTGAGCGGATCCTGGTGGTCGTGCGCGATGTGCTGGTAGAACTGCGTGTACTGCTCGTCGGTGACGTCGCTCTTCGAACGCGTCCACAGTGCACTCGCCTGGTTGACGGTTTCGTCCTCGTCCTTCAGGACCATCTCGCCCTTTTCCTGATCCCACTCTTCCTTCTGCATCAGGATCGGCAGCGCGATGTGATCGGAATATTTCTGGATGATCGACTTCAGGCGGTGCGACGACAGCAGTTCGTCCTCGCCTTCACGCAGGTGCAGCGTGATCGTCGTGCCACGCTGCGCGCGCTCGATCGCGTCGATCGTGAAATCGCCCTCGCCCGCGCTTTCCCAGCGCACGGCTTCGCTTGCCGGCAGGCCCGCACGGCGGGTCTCGACGGTGATCCTGTCGGCGACGATGAAGCCCGAATAGAAGCCGACGCCGAACTGGCCGATCAGCGCGGCGTCCTTCTGCTGGTCGCCGGACAGCTTCGTGAAGAATTCCCTGGTGCCCGAACGCGCGATCGTGCCGAGGTTCGCGATCGCCTCGTCGCGGCTCATGCCGATGCCGTTGTCCTCGATCGTGATCGTGCGCGCGGCCTTGTCGAAGCCGATGCGGATACGCAGGTTCGGATCGCTCTCGTACAGCGCGTTATTCGCGAGCGCTTCGAAACGCAGCTTGTCGGCCGCGTCGGACGCGTTCGACACCAGTTCGCGCAGGAAGATTTCCTTGTTGCTGTAGAGCGAATGAATCATCAGGTGGAGGAGTTGCTTGACCTCTGCCTGAAAGCTCATCGTTTCGTGTGCCATGGATGCTGTTTCCTCTTACTTGAACTTGAATGGTGTGGCGCAGGCGCCCGGCGCGCGATGCCGGCGGGCCCGTCAAGGACAACCGCCTGGCGCAAGCGGTTTGCGCGGGTATCTGGGGACGCGCGCCGCGATTTCAAGGGGCGGCGCGCCGCGGCGTCACGATGCGCGCCGCGCCGCCGATTCGATATAGCGCGCGAGAAACCCCGGCAGCGCCGGATCGCCGCAGTTCGCGACGTTAAAGCGCGTCCACGTCGACGGCGACTGCTGCGGCGAGAACAGGCTTCCCGGCGTCAGCAGGAAGCCTGCCTCGTGCGCGGCGGCCGCGAGCGCGTCGGAATCGACGCCCGTATCGGCCCACAGGAACATCCCGGCCGCGGGCATCGTGAAGAGCTTCAGCCCGGTGCGCTCGAGCATCCGCGCGGTCTTGTCGCGCACGCCGTCGAGCCGTGCGCGCAGGCGCTCGACGTGACGCCGGTAATGCCCTTCGGTCAGGATCTTGTAAAGCACGCGCTCGTTGAGTTCCGGGGTCGTCATCCCGACCAGCATTTTCTGGTCGGTGATCGCCTTCGCGATCTCCGGCGCGCATGCGACGTAGCCGACCCGCAGGTTCGCCGCGAGCGTCTTCGAGTAACTGCCGAGGTAGATCACGCGCTTCAGCTGGTCGAGGCTCGCGAGCCGCGTGGCCGGGTAGCTCGGCGGGCACAGGTCGCCGTATACGTCGTCCTCGACGACGAGGAAGTCGTACGCCTCCGCGAGCTTCAGGATCCGGAACGCCTGCGCGGCCGACAACGACGTGCCGGTCGGGTTCTGCAGCACCGAATTGATCACGAGCATCTTCGGCCGCCACATCTGCACGAGCGTCTCCAGCGCGTCGAGATCGGGGCCGTCCGGCGTGTACGGCATCCCGACGAGCTGCGCACCCTGCGACGCGAAACGGCCGAACATCTGGAACCATGCCGGATCGCCGACGATCACCGCATCGCCGGGCTGCACGTAGATCCGCGAGATCAGGTCGATCGCCTGCGTGATGCCCGACACCAGCACGAGCTGCTCGGGCTTCGCGCCGATCTCGACTTCCGCGAGCCGCGTCTGCAGTTGCTGACGCAGCGGCAGGAAGCCCTGCGGCGTGCCGAAGCCGAGCATCTGCGCGCCGGACTGGCGCCCGAGCGCGCGCAGCGAGCCGGTGATCAGCTCGCCGTCGAGCCAGCGGCCCGGCAGGTAGCCCAGACCCGGCCCTTTTTCCGGACTGGCGGTATGCAGCATGTTGCGCAGCAGCCAGACGACGTCGATCGTGTTGTGTACCGGCGCGGCCTCCGCCACGCGTGCCACGCTGTCGACCGGCTGCGGGCCGACGGCCGTGCGCTCGCGCACGTAGAAACCGGAACCCCGCCGCGAATCGAGATAACCCTGCGCGACGAGCCGTTCGTATGCCTCGACGACGGTGAAACGCGACACGCTCTTGTCGAGCGCGAGCTTGCGGATCGACGGCATGCGCATGCCGGGCCGGAACACGCGCTCGTCGATGCGGCGCCGCGCCCACTGGACGAGCTGGTCGACGAGCGTGAGCGTGGCCGTGTCGTGCGGCGCGGGAATCTGGGCGAGGGGAACGGTGAACATGGGCGGCGCTCCAACTGTACCGAAGGCTATCGCGGCGATTGTACCGTTACTGTGCCGGTGCGGACGATTACAGTTGACCGGAATGGCGCGCGTGCGGCCGCCGCTGCGGCCCTGCCGCACTGACGCCGCGCCGGCCGGCCTGCCGCGCGGCCCGTGCGCCGGCGGGTTCCGCAACCGCCCGGCGCCTCGCCCGACTACCATGACACTTCCGCTTCCCGACCGACGTTCATGCCAGCCCGTTCCCTGACCCTCGACCATCTCGTGATCGCCGCGCGCACGCTCGACGAAGGCGTGCGCCACGTCGCCGACGCGCTCGGCATCGAACCGGCCGGCGGCGGCCGCCATCCGCTGATGCGCACCCATAACGCGCTGTTCGGCGCATGGGGCGGCCTGTACCTCGAAGTGATCGCGATCGATCCGGACGCGCCCGCCACGGGCGACGACGGCACGCCGCCGCGCACGCGGTTGTTCGGCCTCGACGATCCGGCGATGCGCGAACGGCTCGCGCAGGGGCCGTTCCTCGCGCACTGGGTCGCGCGCGTCGACCGCCCGCGCCAGCTCGCGCTGTGGCAGAGCCAGTATCCGGCCCGGATCGCACCGGTCGTCGCGATGCGGCGCGGCGACCTCGGCTGGGGCCTCACGGTGCCCGACGACGGCGCGTTCCCCGCATGGCAAGGCGCCGGCGACGGTCTGCTGCCGTCGCTGATCCAGTGGGACAGCCCGCGCCACCCGGCCGAATCGCTGCCGAGCGACGGCGTCGCACTGAAGGCGCTCAAGGGCGCCCACCCGCGCGCGGACGCGCTCCGCGAACAACTCGACTGGCTCGGTGCCGCCCACCTGCTCGATCTCGAGACCGCCGACGGCCCGCCCGCGCTCGTCGCCGAATTCGACACGCCGCAGGGCGCACGCACGCTGCGCTGACGCTGCACGCACGGCCGCCCTTCCCGTCACACCCTACGCACCTCACGAATACGGAGACACCCACGACATGAATTCGCGCGAAACCCGGGGCATGCTGCTCGGCCTCATCGGCGTCATGATCTTCAGCCTGACGCTGCCGATGACGCGTATCGTCGTCTCCGAACTCAATCCGCTACTCAACGGGCTCGGCCGCGCGCTCGCCGCGGCGGTACCGGCCGGCCTGCTGCTGTGGTGGCGCCGCGAACGGCTGCCCACCCGCGCGCAACTGAAAAGCCTCGCGGTCGTGTCGGCCGGCGTGATCATCGCGTATCCGGTGTTCTCCGCGTGGGCGATGAAAACCGTGCCGGCGTCGCACGGCGCCGTCGTCAACGGCCTGCAGCCGCTGTTCGTCGCGCTGTACGCGGCATGGCTGTCGCACGAACGGCCGTCGAAGGCGTTCTGGGCCAGCGCACTGGCCGGCAGCGCGCTCGTGATCGCGTTCGCGTTGCGCGACGGCGGCGGCACCGTGCAGGCGGGCGATGCACTGATGCTCGTCGCGGTCGGCATCGGCGCGCTCGGCTATGCCGAAGGCGCGCGCCTCGCGCGCCAGATCGGCGGCTGGCAGGTAATCTGCTGGGCGCTCGTCGTGTCCGCGCCGTTCCTCATGCTGCCGGTCGGCTGGCTCGCATGGATGCAGCATGCCGCGCACCCCGGCCCGCTCGCGCTGCGCACGTGGCTAGCGTTCGTCTATGTGACCCTCTTTTCGCAATTCATCGGCTTTTTCGCGTGGTATGCGGGGCTCGCCATGGGCGGCATCGCGCGCGTCGGCCAGGTGCAATTGCTGCAGATCTTCTTCACGATCGCCTTTTCCGCGCTGCTGTTCGGCGAGACGGTAACGTCGTCAACGTGGCTGTTCGCGGCCGCCGTGATCGCGACCGTCATGCTCGGCCGGCGCTCGTCGGTGGCCACGGCCCCGCGCCCCGCTCGCGCCGGTTGATGAGGTGCGCCATAATGTTCGTTTTGCCTGAACGGTTTTGCCCACCCAGCCGCGACGGCCTGATCGCGCTCCCGCGTGCCCACCCGGCCGCGTCGACGCAATCTGCCTGACCGACCTTTCTTGACTGACCACGATATCCGAACGAGGAGACTATGAATCCGAGCGACCTGCATCCGCCGCACTGGCAGCTTTCCGAACGCGCACGCAAGCTGACGAGCTCCGCGATCCGCGAGATCCTGAAGATCACGGAACGCCCCGAGGTCATCTCGTTCGCCGGCGGCCTGCCCGCTCCCGCGACGTTCCCGGCCGAACGCATGCGCGCCGCGGCCGACCGCGTGCTGCGCGACTCTCCCGCCGCGGCGCTCCAGTACAGCGCGACCGAAGGCTACCTGCCGCTGCGCGAATGGATCGCCGAACGCTACAGCGTGCGCGTGTCGCAAGTGCTGATCACGACCGGCTCGCAGCAGGCGCTCGACCTGCTCGGCAAGGCGCTGATCGATCCGGACAGCCCGATCCTCGTCGAAACGCCGACCTACCTCGGCGCGCTGCAATCGTTCTCGCTGTACGAGCCGCGCTACGTGCAGGTGCCGACCGACGAGCAGGGCCTGCTGCCCGAAGGCCTCACGCCCGAACTGACGCAAGGCGCGCGCCTGCTGTACGCGCAGCCGAACTTCCAGAACCCGACCGGCCGCCGCCTGCCCGTCGAGCGCCGCCGCGCGCTCGCCGCGTTCGCGCAGTCGAGCCCGTTCCCGGTGCTGGAAGACGATCCGTACGGCGCACTGAACTACCAGGGCGAGCCGCTGCCGACGATGCTGTCGATGGCGCCGGACCATGTCGTGCACCTCGGCACGTTCTCGAAGGTGCTCGCACCGGGCCTGCGGATCGGCTACATCATTGCCCCCGAAGAACTCCACTTCAAGCTCGTGCAGGCCAAGCAGGCCACCGACCTGCACACGCCGACGCTGACGCAGCGCATCGCGCACGAAGTGATCAAGGACGGCTTCCTCGACGAACACATCCCGACGATCCGCCAGTTGTACGGCGCGCAATGCGAGGCAATGCTCGCGTCGCTCGCGCGCCACATGCCGGAAGGCGTCACGTGGAACCGCCCGGACGGCGGGATGTTCATCTGGGTGAACCTGCCCGCGCGGATCGACAGCATGAAGCTGCTCGAAGCGGCGGTCGAGAACCACGTCGCGTTCGTGCCGGGCGCGCCGTTCTTCGCGAACGATCCGCAGCAGAACACGCTGCGCCTGTCGTTCGTGACGGTGCCGCCCGAAAAGATCGAGGAAGGCGTCGCACGCCTCGGCAAGCTGCTGCGCGAGCGTCTCTGATCCCCTTTTTCCTGTCACGCACGACTCTCTACGAGGAATCGAACACATGGCTAACGTCTACGACAAACTGAAGTCGCTCGGCATCGAGCTCCCAACCGCCGGCGCACCGGCCGCCGCCTACGTGATGAGCGCGCAAAGCGGCAACACGGTCTACCTGTCGGGCCACATCGCGAAGAAGGACGGCAAGGTCTGGGCCGGCAAGCTCGGCGCCGATCTGCAGACGGAAGACGGCAAGGCGGCCGCCCGCTCGATCGCGATCGACCTGCTCGCGACGCTGCACGCGCACACCGGCGACCTGAACAAGGTCACGCGCATCGTGAAACTGATGAGCCTCGTGAACTCGACGCTCGAGTTCACCGAACAGCACCTCGTCACGAACGGCGCGTCGGAGCTGATCGCGGAAGTGTTCGGCGATGCGGGCAAGCATGCGCGCTCGGCATTCGGCGTCGCGCAGATTCCGCTCGGCGCGTGCGTCGAGATCGAACTGATCGCCGAAGTTGCGTAACGCAACCGTCACGATGACCGGCCGCCGCGTTCGCTTCAAGCAGGTCGACGTCTTCACGTCGGTGCCGTTCAAGGGCAATGCGCTTGCCGTGGTGTTCGACGCCGATTCGCTCGGCGACGACGACATGCTCGCGATCGCCCGCTGGACGAACCTGTCGGAAACGACGTTCGTCTGCACGCCGACGGATCCGGAAGCCGACTACCGCGTCCGGATCTTCACGACGGGCGGCGAGCTGCCGTTCGCCGGTCATCCGACGCTCGGCACCGCGCACGCGTTCCTGGAAAGCGGTGCGCGACCGCGCACGCCGGGCCGGCTGATCCAGCAATGCGGAGTCGGCCGGGTCGAACTGCGCGAACGGGCCGATGGCTGGGCATTTGCCGCACCGCCGGCACGGTTCACGCCGCTCGACCGCACCGACTACCCGGCACTGGCAACCGCATTGCGATGCGATGCGATCGATCCGGATACCGAACCGTGTGCGGTCGACAACGGCGCGCCCTGGCTCGTCGTGCGGTTGACGTCGGCCGACGCCTGCGTCGGCCTCGCCCCCGATCAGGCCGCATTAGAGGCAATCACCCATCGCTATGGCACGGACGGCCTTGCGGTCTACGCGCCGCACCCGGATGGCGGCCCCGCCACGTTCGAAATCCGCTGCCTGATGACGGGCGGCAGCTTCGGCGTCGGCGAGGATCCCGTCACCGGCAGCGCCAATGCCGCGCTGGCCGGCCTGCTGAGCCGCCAGCAACGCCGCCCCGGCCCTTCGTATACGGTGCGCCAGGGCACGGCGATCGGCCGCGACGGCCGCATCTTCGTCCACTATGACGACGACGACACGATCTGGATCGGCGGTCACGTCGTGACGGTCGTGGACGGCACGTTCCAGGCGCCCGCCTGACGTTTCGCGATGTGCGACGGTGCCGGCCAAGCCGGCACCCTACGATTCCCCCGTCTATCGCAAAAGCCGTCCAGCCAGTAATATCGGGCCTAATCCGTCGCTTCGGCGGGTCTGTCCATGGTTGCGCATCCCGCGAACGAACAGACGCCGGTGCGCCCAACCATAGCCGGCCATCCCGACGGGGGATGGCTCACGCGAGCAGGACGCCGCCCTTTTCGATGAGCTCCGCCCGGTCTAACCACACGCCGCCGAACCGGCCGCTACGCGCGCCGCGCAAATCGCGCCGGCGTGCGCTGTTCGCGATCCCGCTGCTCGGGATGCTGGCGCTCGCGCTGCTGTGGGCCGTGATCATCGCGCGACTGTCGGTCGAAAAGGACAGCGCGTACAAGGAAGCGGCGGCATCCGCCGCCATCCTGTCGTCCGCGCTCGAACAGCATACGGTCAAGGCAATCCACCAGGTCGACCAGATCACCCGCTTCGTCAAGTTCGAGTTCGAGAAGTCGCCCGCGCATTTCAACCTTGCGAGCGCAGTCGAAAAAGGCGTCGTGCCGAGCGACACGCTGATCCAGGTCTCGCTCGTCAACGCGAAGGGCATCCTGTTCGCGAACACCGCCGAACTCCATCCGAAGCCGATCAACCTGTCCGACCGCGAGCACTTCAAGGTGCATCTCGCGAACAACGACGACCGCCTGTACATCAGCAAGCCGGTGCTCGGCCGCGTGTCGAGCCACTGGACGCTGCAGATGACGCGGCGCCTGAACAACCCGGACGGCAGCTTCGCGGGCATCGTCGTCGTGTCGGAAGACCCGAGCTACTTCACGAACGACTTCTACAACAATGCGGCGATCGGCAAGGAAGGCGTGATCGCCGTCGTGTCCGACACGGGCGCCGTGCTCGCGCGCCGCACCGGCTCGGTGAGCAACGCGCCGGGCGCGTTCTCCGCATCGGGCGTCTACCCGATCGCCGAGCGCGTGACGGGCACCATCATCGACCCGCTCGACGGCGTGACGCGCATCGTGTCGTACCGCCACCTCGACGGCTACCCGCTCGCGGTGATGGTCGGGCTGTCGCAGACCGAGGAATTCGCGGACTACTACCACACGCGCAACGTCTACCTGCTGATGACGAGCTTCATCACGCTCGCGATGCTCGCGTTCTTCGGCGTCGCGACGGGGCTGATCGGCAAGCTGCTCGGCCGCGAGCGCGAGATGACCCAGCTCGCCGAATACGACCTGCTCACCGGCCTCGCGAACCGCTACGCGACGCTGCGCGGGCTGCGCAACGACGTGTCGATGCCGTCGAGCCTGTCGCGGCTCGGCCTGCTGTTCATCGATCTCGACAACTTCAAGACCGTCAACGACACGCTCGGCCACAACGCCGGCGACATCGTGCTGCAGATGACCGCGTCGCGCCTGTCCGATGCGGTCGGCGACGAAGGCTCGCTCGCGCGGATCGGCGGCGACGAGTTCGTGGTCGTGATGAAGGGCGACGACGTCGAACGGCGCGCGGTGCGGCTCGCGGAAGCGATCATCCGGTTGTTCAGCGAACCGTTCGACGTGCGCGGCAGCTCGTTCGTCCTGCATGCGAGCATCGGCATCGCGCTGCACACCGTCGCGAACGAAAGCGAGATCGATCTGCTGAAGAAGGCCGACCTCGCAATGTACAGCGCGAAGGACGCCGGCAAGAACTGCTATCAGTTCTACGCGCCGCACCTGTCGCACCGCGCGGATCACCTGATGCGCTGGGAACAGCAATTGCGCGTCGCGCTCGCCGAAGGGCAGCTCTTCCTCGCCTACCAGCCGAAGATCGACCTCACGCAGCGCACGATCACGGGCTTCGAGGCGCTCGCGCGCTGGGATCATCCGGAGCACGGCATCATCTCCGCGAACGAATTCATTTCGATCGCCGAATCGACCGGCCTGATCGTGCCGATCGGCGACTTCGTGATCCGCACCGCATGTGCGCAGATCGCGCGCTGGCGCGACGACGGGCACGACACCCTGACGCTCGCGGTCAACATCTCGCCCGTGCAGTTCTGGCGCGGCGACCTGATCGAGACGATCTCGCAAGCGCTGCTCGATACCGGCATCGACGCGAACCGGCTCGAGCTCGAAATCACCGAGACCGCGATGATGGAATATCCGGAGCTCGTCTCCGAGAAGATTGTCGCCCTGAAAAAGCTCGGCATCCGGATCGCGCTCGACGATTTCGGCACCGGCTACTCGTCGCTGTCGTACCTGCACCGCTTCTCCGTCGATACGCTCAAGGTCGACCGCTCGTTCGTGCAGGCGATCCCGAACGATCGCAGCGTATGCGTGATGGTGTCGTCGATCGTGCATCTCGCGCGCTCGCTCGGTCTCACGGTCGTCGTCGAAGGCACCGAAACCGAGGAGCAGATCGCATGGCTGTCCGCGCTCGGCGAGATCGAAGCGCAGGGCTTCCTGTTTTCGCGGCCCGTACCGGCCGACGCGATTCCCGCGTTGATCGAACGCTTCGGCGTGCGCGGCGAGCAAGCGAACGTGATCGCACATCGCGCGGCCGGCAACGCCGGCGCGTAAGCACACCACACACCGCACACGGCACGCGTCGTGCCGCACGCCGATCATTTCGGCTTCCGATCCGATCGTTTAGTTCATTAACTAGCGTTTTCGCGCATGGCAGTGTCACGATGCGCGGCGGACAATTGGGAGGGCCATCGTGCCGGCAGGCCGCCGGCATGTCCCTATGCGCGAGATCGGGCCCTGCGCCAACAGCACAATCATGACAACCGTCGAAGTCGAAGCGGCCGAACGTGTCGAGCGGGCACAGGCATCCCTGTGGACCTTGTTCAAGGTCGTCGCCGGCATTTCCGCGGTGTCGTGGGGCGGGCTGTCGATGATGGCGCAGCTCGAACGTCACTATGTCGACCGCTTGCAGCGCATCGAGCCGCACCAGTTCGCCGATCTCGTCGCGCTCGCATGGCTCGTGCCAGGTCCGGTCGGATGCAACGTCGCGGTGCAGGTCGGCCAGACGCTGCACGGGCGCGCCGGCGCATGGATCGCCGGCATCGCGAGCGTGCTGCCGTTCTTCGTACTGATGACGCTGTTCGCGACCTTCTATCGCACGCCGCTCGTGCGCTCGCTCGCCGCGCCGATGCTGATCAATCACTTCGGGATGGTGCTCGCCGCGCTGATCGGCGTCACGTGGCTCAAGCAGTTGCGCACGCTTGCGCGCACGCGGCTCGAACAGCTGATCGCCGCGCTGTCGACGATTCAGCTCGCTTTCGCGCATAGTCCGGCTGCGTTCGTCGGGATTCTCTGCGCTGCGTTTGCGGCAGGCTGGCTCACCGGGCCGCCGCAACACGACGCAATCGATTTCACGCTGTCCCGGCGCGATCGCAACCTGCTCGTGCTGCTCGCCGTCCTCGTCGCGCTGTTCGCGCTGCCGCTGCCCGGCGACTACCAGATGGCGCTGCTGTGGCCGCGGCTCGCGGGCGCCGGCATGACGCTGTTCGGCGGCGGCTTCTCCGCATTGCCCGTGCTCAAGGCGCTATTCGTGTCGCCTGCGACCGGCATCTCCGATCACGACTTCACGCTCGCCTTCGCGTTGTCGCCGGTGTCGCCGGGGCCGCTGCTGAACGTCGTGCCGTTTCTCGGCTACCTGACCGACGGCTGGGTCGGCGCGCTGTTCGCGACCGCCGCGCTGTTCATTCCGTCGGGTTGTCTCGTCGTGTTCGCGAAGAACCACCTGTTCCGGCTCAAGCGCCATTCGCGCTTCGAGCACGGGATGCGGCTGCTGCGCGCGGCGACGACGGGCTTTCTTGTGGTCGCCGTCGTGAAGATCCTGCATCGCGAACCGGCCGATCCCGTCTATTGGCTCACGGGCGCGTTCGCG
>NZ_JAGIXF010000073.1:0-32837 GCF_021483755.1 Burkholderia sp. WTPI3
GCTAAGCATCGACCTCCCCATTGGCTTGTGGAGACACGCCCCAGACGTGAAACGGCGATTGAGCGTCGCCAATGCGGCGACATCGATCTGACACCATCGACTAAACATTGCGTCGTAGGCCGTCATTGCCAAATATTCTCCGATCATTTTCTGCCTATCCATACGGGTTACATTCCCAACGCATGAAAGGTAGCCAATTATTCAAAGACAACTTATTGAGACTGCGGACATCTTTTCTGAGAGACAACACCAAGCGCCCACCGAAAATTGGCGCGCGAACGCCCCGTACCGGTAATCGTCAAACAAACTGTACCGGTACTGTACCGAAAACCGTCGCTACACTGACTCCATCCCAGCCCCGAACATGAATGGAGAATCCGCGATGGAATTCCTCACCCTGAGCGCGCTGCCCGCCGGCATGCTGTTCGCGCTCGTCACCTCGATCACACCCGGCCCGAACAACACGATGCTCCTCGCATCCGGCGTCAATTTCGGCTTCCGCCGCACGATGCCGCACCTGTTCGGCATCAGCACCGGCGTCGCGATCCTGATGCTGTGCGTCGGCTTTGGCCTCGGCGAAGCGTTCCGCCGCGTACCGGTGCTATACACCATCCTCGAAATCGCAAGCGTCGCGTACCTGCTGTACCTCGCGTGGCGCATCGGCACATCGGGCGAAGTGAAGGCACAAGGCGCCAAGCCGCGGCCGATGACGTTCCTCGAAGCCGCCGCGTTCCAGTGGGTCAATCCGAAGGCATGGATGATGGTACTGACCGCCGCAACGACGATCCGCCTGTCCGCCGACTACGGCATGAACGCCGCGTGGATGGCCGTCGTCTTCATCCTGATCGGCTTTCCGTGCATCAGCCTGTGGGCCGCGTTCGGCCTCGGCCTGCGCCGCTTCCTGTCGAACAGCCGCGCGCTGCGCATCTTCAACGTGACGATGGCCATGCTGCTGATTCTGTCGCTGTATCCGCTCGTCGCGCACCTGCTGCCGCAGTAAGCGCTCGCAAGTGCACCCATTGAGCTTCACGCCATGCAGGCGTACCCTTTTGGTACGGGCGCGTGCAACCGCTTCTGCGGTTGCGCCGCTGCCGCATGGAGAGTGCCGATGAAGCCAATGCTGAAAGCCGGCGAACACATCGAGGGCATGCACTGGGTCGCCGAGTATCGCCCGCTGACGCACGACATCCGCGTGCTGCGCGAAAACATAGAAGTGGGTACGTACTGTGCGCCGCCCACGCTGTTCGGCGACGAGGAAGAGTTGGGCGCCGCGAATCATGCCGATCATCGCAGCCAGGAAGCCGCGCTGCGCGCGTATCTGCGCAACTTCGTCAAGGAACACGACGCGGAGGAGTAATGGCGCGACGGCCGAAATGACGACGGGCCGCCGAAGCGACCCGTCCTGTCGTTGCGTGTCGGCCGTCTTGCGATCCACCGCGGCAACCTCGGCACACCGGGCCGGCGCATCGCCCCGGCCCCGCGTCCGCTCAATGCCCGAGCGATTCGATCTTGCCGGCCGGCTGCGCGACGCCGTGCGGCCGCGCCTTCTGCTTGATCAGCAACGCAACGCACGCGAGCAGGCCCGCCACCGCGATCGTCGCGAACACGCCGGCAAACGAGAAATGCCGGCGCGTCAGTTCCGCAACGAGGAACGAGCCGGCGATCCCGCCGAAGCGGCCGACGCCCAGCATCCACGCCACGCCCGTGCCGCGCCCTTCGGTCGGATAGAACGCGGCGGCGAGCGCCGGCATCGACGATTGCGCCGTGTTCATCAGCACGCCGGCCACGAACACGACCAGCACGAGCAACCCGACGTTCCCCGCAGCCTGCCCGATCGCATACACGCTGATCGCGGTCAGCGCATAGCACACGGCGATCACGCGGTTCGCATTGAAGCGGTCCATCAGCACGCCGCACAGCACCGCGCCGACGCCGCCGAGCGGGAAGAGTGCCGAGATCAGCGTCGCGCTCTTCGGCGTGAGGCCCGCATCCTTCAGCAGGATCGGCATCCAGTTGATCGACGCGTAGAAGATCACGAGGCCCATGAAGTACGCGACCCACAGCATCACCGAGCCGACGATGTACGAGCGCGACAGCACGACGCCAAGGCCCTGGCTGCCGGTTTGCGGCGCCGCTTCGGTCATCGCGAACGAGCCGGCGTTCATCGCATCGCGCGAGATGCGCGCGAGCGTCGCGCGGATCCGGTCGACGCTCCTCCCCTGCGCCACCATAAAACGCACCGATTCAGGCATCTTCAACAGCAGCAGCACGCCGAGCAGCAGCGGCGTCACGCCGCCGAGCATCAGCACGCTACGCCAGCCGAAATGCGGGATCATCCACGCGGCGAGAAAGCCGCCGAACGCCGCACCGAGCGGAAAGCCGCAGAACATCAGGTTGATGACGGTCGCGCGGCGCTGGTCCGGGCAGAACTCGCCCATCATCGTGACCGCGTTCGGCATCGCGGCACCAAGGCCGACGCCGGTGACGAAACGCAGGATCGTCAGGTGCCCGATGGTCGTCGAGAACGCGGACACGAAACACGCGACGCCGAACAGCAGCACCGAACCGACCAGCAGCGAGCGGCGTCCGAGTCGATCGGAAAGCGGACCCGACACCAGCGCGCCGCACGCGAGGCCGAACAGCGCGGCGCTCAGCACGGGCGCCAGATCGGGTTTGGTCAGGTTCCATTCGCCGAGCAGCGACGGCGCGATAAAGCCGATCGCGGCCGTATCGAAGCCGTCGAGCAGCACGATCACGAAACACATCAGAAACACGAGCCACTGAAAGCCGCCGAACGGCTGCTCGTTGATGAAGGTCTGGACATCGACCACGGGTGCGCGATTCATCGCGAGTCTCCTTGTCGACCGAGGTTGGCGCTTGCGCGCGCTCCCGGTCCCATGTAACGCAGATATGAATAACGCGGCCTCATGACCGCGTCTTTCCTTGTTCGCGCGCCGATTCGCCGCCGGCGCGTCATGCATCGTCGACACCTGCCGGCTGCGGCAGGCGTCGCGATCGGGTCACGTCCGGCGCGAACCGGTCGTGTTATTCAGCCGCACCTAGGTGGCCCCATCCTGTTCCTTGAATATCTTGTCCGCGAGATGGAACGCGGAGTTCGCGGCCGGCACACCGCAATAGATCGCAGTCTGCAGCAGCACTTCCTTGATCTCGTCACGCGTCACGCCGTTGTTGCGCGCGGCGCGCAAGTGCAGCGCGAGTTCCTCGCCACGGTTCAGCGCGACCATCATCGCGATGGTGAGCAGGCTGCGCGTATGGCGCGGCAGGCCGTCGCGGGTCCAGATCTCGCCCCACGCATAACGGGTGATCAGGTTCTGGAATTCCTCGGTCACCTCGGTGCGGTTCTCGATCGAACGATCGACGTGCGCGTCGCCGAGCACCGCGCGGCGCACCTTCATCCCTGCTTCGTAACGTTGCTGATCATCCATCGTCGGGGCCTCACGCGGTCAGGAATTCGAGCAGCGCGCGGTTGAAACCGTCGGTGCACTCGATGTTCGAAATGTGCGCCGCGTCGAATTCGACGTGACGCGCGCCGGGAATGGCGGCAGCCAGCGCACGGCCCTGGTCGGGCGGCGTCGACATGTCCTTCTCGCCGGTCACGACGAGCACCGGCAGCGCGATGCCCTTCACCTCCTCGCGCAGGTCGGCCGCGTTCAGCGCGTCGCAGTTCGCCGCATAGCCGTCCTTGTCGGTATGCACGAAGGTGTCGCGGATCGCGTCGAACAGGCGCGGCTCGCGCCCGACGAACGCGTCGGTAAACCAGCGCGGCAGCACGGCGTCGGCCAGCGTGGCCATCCCTTCGGCGCGCGCCTTCTGCGCACGCGGCGCCCACACTTCCGGCGAACCGATCTTCGCGGCGGTGTTCGCCAGCACGGCCCGCACGATGCGCGACGGGAAGCGCGCGGCGAGCGCGGCGCCGGTCAGGCCACCCATCGAAATCCCGCAGAAATACGCGCGATCGATGCCGACGTGGTCGAGCAGGCCGATCACGTCGCCCGCGAGCTGGTCGACCGTGTACGAGCCGGCCGGCGCTTCGGAATGGCCATGGCCGCGCGTGTCGTAGCGCAGGATGTTGAAGTGCTGCGCGAGCGGACGAATCTGCGGCGCCCACATCTGCAAGTCGGCGCCGAGCGAGTTCGAAAAGACGAGCCACGGCGCGTCGTCGCGCGCGGCACGGTCGATCCGGTAATGCAGTTTCACGCCGTTGACAGTGGCGAAGGGCATCAATGTTCTCCTGGTTGTTTCGCACCCGCGTGCAGCGCGAGCACGGCGTCGACATAGGCCTGCGCCTCGCCGACGTAATGTGCGGGATCGAGCAGCCGCGCGAGCGCGTCGCGCGACAGGTGAGCGGACACGGTTGCATCGGCGGCGAGCACGTCGAACAGCGTCGCGCCGGTGCGCACGGCTTCCTTCGACGCGTGCTCGACGACATGGTGCGCATCGAGCCGGCCGATCCGGTCGCCGAGCGCGAGCATCACGGCTTCGCCGAGAATCAGCCCGTGCGTCAGGCCGAGGTTCGCGGCGAGACGCTCGGTGTTCACGTCGAGGCCCGCGACGATCTGGGCGATCTGCGCGAGCGCGCCGCCGGTCAGGCGAGCCAGATCGGGCAGCGCATCCCATTCGGCCTGCCAGCCGCCGAGCGCGCGTTCGTGCTCCTGGACCATCCCCGCGAACACGGTCGCGACGAGGTTCGGCGCACGCACCGCGGCGGTCAGCACGGCCGCGCAGCCGACCGGGTTGCGCTTGTGCGGCATCGTCGACGAACCGCCCTTGCCGGCGGCGGCCGGTTCGCCAAGTTCACCGACTTCGGTCTGCATCTGCAGCGACACGTCGCGCGCGATCTTGCCGAGCGTGCCGGTCAGCATTCCGAAGCACGACGCGGCTTCCGCGATGCGGTCGCGCTGCGTATGCCACGGCACGGCCGGCACGGCGAGCTTCAGGTCGGCGGCGAGCGCGGCGGTCACGCCGGATGCCTGTTCGCGCAGGCTCGCGAGCGTGCCGGCGGCGCCGCCGAACTGCAGCACCAGTACGCGCTCGCGCAATTCGGCGAAGCGCGCGCGATGGCGCAGCAGCGCATCGAGCCATTGCGCGAATTTGAGACCGAGCGTGATCGGCAGCGCCTGCTGCAGCCACGTGCGGCCGATCATCGGCGTCGCACGATGCGCGCGCGCGAGGGTCGCGAGCGACGCGCACGCTTCGTCGAGCAGCGGCTCGAGCACATCGAGCGTATCGCGCAGCTGCAGCACGGTCGCGGTATCGATGATGTCCTGGCTCGTCGCACCCCAGTGCACGAACTTCGCGGCCTCGGGGTCGTCGGCCTTCACTTGCGCGGTGAGCTGCTTGACGAGCGGAATCGCGAGATTGCCGCCGAGCGCCGCGCCATGCGCAAGCGCGTCGGCATCGAGCCGATCGGCGTCGCATGCGCGCTCGATCGGCGCGACCGCGGCGGCGGGAATCACCTGCTGCACGGCGAGCGCACGCGCGAGCGCGGCTTCGACGTCGAGCATGCGCTGGATCGTCGCACGGGGCGACCAGATCCGGTTGAGCGGCTCGGTGCCGCAGATGAGGGAGGTCAGGCGGGCGCTGTCTTCGAGCATGGCATCAGAGTAGGGAAACGGCGTGCGCCTATTGTCTACCCAAGCGTGCCGGCGTGCGCTCGAACGAGCGGGCCGGCACGCTCGCGGTTCAGGCCGCGGCCTGGCGCGTCGCGTCGATCAGCGGCACGCCGGTCAGCTTCTGCAGTTCGTCGAACGACAGGTCGGTGAAGATCTCGCTCACCGCGAGGCCGTCGGCCGTCACGTCGAGCACGGCGAGGTCCGTATAGATGCGGCTCACGCATTGCACGCCGGTCACCGGATACGAACACGCCGCGACGATCTTGCTCTCGCCCTGCTTCGTCAGGTGCTCCATCATCACGAACACCTGCTTCGCACCGATCGCGAGATCCATCGCGCCGCCAACGGCCGGAATCGCATCGGGCGCGCCGGTATGCCAGTTCGCGAGATCACCGTTCGCCGACACCTGGAATGCGCCGAGCACGCAGTAGTCGAGGTGGCCGCCGCGCATCATCGCGAACGAATCCGAGTGATGGAAATACGCGCCACCAGTGAGCAGCGTCACGTGCTGCTTGCCGGCGTTGATCAGTTCGTCGTCTTCCTGGCCTGGCGCGGGCGCCGGGCCCATGCCGAGCAGGCCGTTCTCGCTGTGCAGGAAGATTTCCTTGCTCGGGTCGAGGTGGTTCGCCACCAGCGTCGGCACGCCGATGCCGAGGTTCACGTACGCGCCTTCGGGGATGTCCTGGGCGACGCGCTTGGCCATTTCATCGCGGGTCAGTCGTTTCATTGCAGTCTCCTCAGGCGGTCAGGCGGCGTGCGACGCGGCACGTTCGGCGGCCAGCTCGGCCGCATGCGCGGCCTGCGGCACTTCGACGACGCGCTGCACGAAAATGCCGGGCGTCACGATGTGTTCCGGGTTCAGCGCGCCGAGCGGCACGACTTCCGACACCTGCACGATCGCGACCTTCGCGGCGCTGGCCATGATCGGCCCGAAGTTGCGCGCGGTCTTGCGATACACCAGGTTGCCCCAGCGATCGCCCTTGTATGCCTTGACCAGCGCGAAATCGGCGTGGATCGGCGTCTCGAACACATACGACTTGCCGTCGATCACGCGCGTTTCCTTGCCTTCCGCGAGCTTCGTGCCGAAGCCCGTCGGCGTGAAGAAGCCGCCGATGCCGGCACCCGCCGCGCGAATGCGCTCGGCGAGGTTGCCCTGCGGCACGAGCTCCAGCTCGATTTCGCCCGCGCGGTACAGCGCGTCGAACACCTGGGAGTCGCTCTGGCGCGGGAACGAGCAGATGATCTTGCTCACCCGCTTGGCCTTGAGCAGCGCGGCGAGACCCGTCTCGCCGTTACCCGCGTTGTTGTTGACGATCGTCAGGCCGCGCGCGCCCTGCTCGATCAGCGCGTCGATCAGCTCGGACGGCATGCCTGCCGTGCCGAAACCGCCGATCATGATTGTCGCGCCATCGTGGACGTCGGCGACGGCCGACTGAAGCGATTCGAAAATCTTGTTGACCATGTCTCTTCCTGATACGAACCCGCGGCACGATGCGCGGCCTGTCGAGGGGACACGCGCGTGTCGCGTGCCGCGCCGAAGGCCATCGTCGACCTTCGGCATTTGTTCGCCATTCGAACCTAGATTCGATTAGCGAACGATGGGCCGATCATAGAGTCGCGCACAGCGCGTTGTCAAGGCGGGATGCCTCGGGGGTCGCCGCATCGTCGAACGGCAGCCCGACGTAGTTCTCGGCCAGCGACTGCGCGGCGGCCGGCGAGCGGGTCACGTATTTCAGTTCCGCGAGCTTCAGCCGGTTGACGAACGGCGTGTCGTCCGGCGACGAGTGCAGCATGTTCGTCATGAAGTACGAGAAGTGCTCCGCGCGCCACACGCGCTCGAGGCAGGTCGCCGAATAGCGCTCGAGCGGCGCCGCGTCGCCGTTGCGGTAGCGCGCGCCCAGCGCGCGGGAGAGCGCGCGGACGTCGGCCACCGCGAGGTTCATCCCCTTCGCGCCGGTCGGGGGCACGATGTGCGCGGCGTCGCCGGCGAGGAAGAGCCGCCCGTGCTGCATCGTCTCCGACACGAAGCTGCGCATCGGCGTCACGCTCTTCTGCGTGATCCGGCCCTCGGTCGGCGTCCAGCCGGTGTCGTTCGAGAAACGCGTGTGCAGTTCGTCCCAGATCCGCGCGTCGGACCATTCGGCGAGGTTTTCGTCGGGCTGGCACTGCAGGTACAGGCGCGTGACCGTCGGCGAGCGCATCGAAAACAGCGCGAAACCGTTCGCGTGATGCGCATAGACAAGCTCGTCGAGCGACGGCGCCGCGTCGGCGAGGATGCCGAGCCACGCGAACGGATACACGCGCTCGAACGTTTTCAGCCGCTCGGCGGGAATCGTCTGCCGCGCGATGCCGTGGAAGCCGTCGCAACCAGCGATGTAGTCGCAGTCGATGCGCTCGGCGCGGCCGTCCGCGTGCTTGAACGTGACGAACGGGCGCTCGCTTTCGACGTCGTGCAGCACGACGTCGCTGACTTCGAAATGCATCGGGTGGCCATGCGCGTCGCCGGCCGCGATCAGGTCGCGCACGACTTCATGCTGGCTGTAGACGGTGATCGCACGACCGCCGGTGAGCGCGCTCAGGTCGATGCGGTGGCGCTGGCCCGAAAACAGCAGTTCGATGCCGTGATGCTCGAGCCCTTCGCGGCGCATCCGGTCGCCGAGACCGGCTTCGTTCAGCGTGTCGACCGTGCCCTGCTCCAGTACGCCGGCACGGATGCGGTTCTCGCAGTATTCACGCGAGCGCGCTTCGACGAGGATGGAATCGACGCCTTGCAGGCGCAGCAGGTGGGAAAGCAAAAGGCCGGACGGGCCGGCGCCGATGATGGCGACTTGGGTGCGCATTGTTCGTCTCCTGAACATTGGTTCGAGTAATGGAAACAATTTGAGCGCTTTCCCGACTATGCGGCAACGCGATTTTGGAGATAAGTTGTATACGTCTTTCCGATAGTCGCCTGGCGATGGATGCCCTCGATCTGAACCTCATTCCCTACCTCGTCGCGCTCGACGACACGCGCAACGTGAGTCGCGCCGGCGACCTGCTCGGCGTGAGCCAGCCGCGCGTGAGCACGGCGCTCGGCCGCCTGCGCGAGTATTTCGGCGATCCGCTGTTCGTGCGCACGTCGCGCGGGATGGAGCCGACGCCGCGCGCGCTCGCGCTGCTGCCGGCCGCGCGCGACGCGCTCGCGCAGATCGAGCGCGGCCTCGTCGCGCCGCACGACTTCGACCCGGCGGCGAGCACGCACACGTTCTCGATCGCGCTGTCGGACGTCGGCGAGATCGTGTTCCTGCCGAAGCTGCTGCAGGCGTTCGCGACACGCGCGCCGTACGCGAACCTGCGCTCGGTCTCGCTCGCGCACGACGAAGTCGGCCGCGGCCTCGAGGCCGGTTCGATCGATCTCGCGGTCGGCTACTTCCCCGATCTCGACGGCAACAACTTCTTCCAGCAGCGACTGTTCACGCACCGGTTCGTCTGCCTGATGCGGCGCGGCCATCCGCTCGAACAGGCGCGTCCGTTCACGGCCGAGCAGTTCCTCTCATGCGGCCACGCGGTGGTGCGCGCCGAAGGGCGCAGCCAGGAGGTGCTCGAGAAATACCTCGCGAAACAGCGCATGCAGCGCCGCGCGGTGCTCGAGACGCCGCACTTCATGAGCCTGCCGTTCATCCTGAGCCGCACCGACCTGATCGCGACGGTGCCGCACGCGATCGGCTATGCGTATGCGGCCGAGCACGCGTTCATCGTGCCGGTCGAGCCGCCCTTGCCGCTGCCGCGTTTCGACCTGAAGCAGCACTGGCATCGCAAGTTCCACAACGACCCGCGCACCGCATGGCTGCGCGGGGTCGTCGCGTCGCTGTTCAACGACGAGCAGGACGAATGGCCGAAGTGAGGAAAGGTGAACGACGGGTGAGCGGCCGGCCGCACGCACGACCCGCGAAAGCATGAAACAATGGCCAGATCGCGCCGCCGCGGGCGGCTGAATTCGATGGAGCGACCTGATGGGTAAAAAATCCGCGCGGCCCGAGCCGGCCGCATCCCGACCGAGCCGGCAAGAAGCCGAGGATGCCGTTCGCGTGCTGCTGCGCTGGGCCGGCGACGATCCCGCCCGCGAAGGCCTGCTCGACACGCCCGCACGCGTCGTGCGCGCCTACGAACAGTTCTTCGCCGGCTACGCGCTCGACCCGCGCGACATCCTCGCGCGCACCTTCAGCGAAGTCGACGGCTACGACGAGATGATCGTGCTGAAGGACATCCGCTTCGAGAGCTACTGCGAGCACCACATGGTGCCGATCATCGGCCGCGCACACGTGGCGTATCTGCCGAACCATCGCGTCGTCGGCATCTCGAAGCTCGCGCGCCTCGTCGACGCGTTCGCGAAGCGCCTGCAGATCCAGGAAAAAATGACCGTGCAGATCGCCGACACGCTGTTCGACGTGCTGCAGCCGAAGGGCGTCGGCGTGATTCTCGAGGCCGCGCACCAGTGCATCTCGACGCGCGGTGTGCACAAGCCGGGCGTCGAAATGGTCACGTCGCGCATGCTCGGCACCTTCCGCACAGATCCGTCGACGCGGCGCGAATTCCTGTCGATCGTCGCGAATCCTTCTTCAGTCAACCTGACGAATACGTAATGCAGTCTACGAAGCAAGCGGCGAACGCGCCCGTCGTGCTCGTGACCGGCGCCGCGCGCCGGGCCGGGCGCGCGTTCGCCGAGTATTTCGCCGCGCACGACTATCGCACCGCAGTGCACTACGACCGCTCGGCCGATGCCGCGCAAGCGGCGGCACGCACGATCGCCGAGCGCGGGCACGATTCGGTCGCGCTACAGGCCGACCTGTCGGATGCCGTGCAGATCACCGCGCTGATCGACCAGGTCTATGCGCGCTTCGGCCGCCTCGACGTGCTGGTCAACAATGCGTCGGTGTTCTGGCAGGACCACTTCCCGAGCTTCGACCTCGCGGCGTTCGACCAGGCGTGGGCCGTCAATTGCCGTGCGCCGATCCTGCTTACGCGCGCGTTCTACGAGCGGGCCCGTGCGGCCGGCACGCAGGGCGTCGTCGTCAACGTGGTCGACCAGAAGATCAAGGAAAACTTCCACCGCGACCACTTCAGCTACACGGTCGCGAAGGCCGCGCTCGGCAACCTCACGCAGATGCTCGCGCTGTCGTCGTCGCCGGTGCTGCGCGTGAACGCGGTGTTCCCCGGCTTGATGCTGCCGAGCGACGATCAGACGCAGGCCGACTTCGAACACGCGAGCCGCGCATCGACGCCGCTCGCGCGCATCGCCGGCCCCGACGACGTCGCCAGCGCGATCATGCTGCTCACGGGCAGCGCGTACAACGGCGTGGATTTCGTCGTCGATGCGGGGCAGAACCTGATCCGCGTCGATCAGGACGTGCTGTACAAGCACCGCTCGCCGGCCGGCAAGCACTGAGGCTCGATGAACGAAGGCGGCTGCGCGCCGCCTCCGTGCGCCGGGTCGACCGGGCTTTGCGCCGCTCACGCCCGATAGCGCCCGACGGCGGCCTGGCCGCCGATCCATCCTGCCCCATCCGCTGCGTTGCGCAGAGCCACGCCCGCGCGTTCGCACGCCGCGTTACGGCTTCTCGCCGCTCCCGCCTTCCCGAACCTTGCCCTGCGCGACACTCGTGCCGGGCGGCACGCTGTGCGTGAGCCATACGTTGCCGCCGATCACCGAGCCGCGCCCGATCGTCACGCGGCCGAGAATGGTCGCGCCCGCGTAGATCACGACGTCGTCCTCGACGATCGGATGCCGCGCGTTGCCCTTGACCAGCGTGCCTTCGCCATCGGCCGGGAAACTCTTCGCGCCGAGCGTGACGGCCTGATACACGCGCACGCGCTCGCCGATGATCGCGGTTTCGCCGATCACGACGCCGGTGCCGTGGTCGATGAAGAAACTCGGGCCGATCTGCGCGCCCGGGTGAATGTCGATGCCGGTAGCCGAGTGGGCGATTTCATTGATGAACCGGGCGAGCAGCGGCACGCCGAGCCTGTGCAACGCATGCGCGAGCCGATGGTGCATCATCGCCAGCACGCCGGGGTAGCACAGCAGGATTTCGGTGATGTGCTGCGCGGCCGGATCGCCTGCATACGCAGCCTGGATGTCGCTGACCAGCAGTGCGCGGATCGACGGCAACTGCCGCCCGAACTCGCGCGCGATCTCGAATGCGCGCTCGTCGAGCGCCGCGAACGGCGTGTCCACATGTTCGGGCAGGAACGGCAGCGCGCGGCGAATCTGCTCGGACAATACGCGCAGCGTGCTTTCGAGCGTATGGCCGACGTAATAGTCGACGCTTTCGTCGGTGAGATCGGGTGCGCCGTAATGCGTCGGAAACATCGACGCGCGCAGGCCGGTGACAATCTTGCAGATCGCGTCGCGCGACGGCAGTTCGCGAATGCCGCGCGGATGTCGCGTGCGATGGAGTTCCTCGCGCGACTCGCGCAAACCGGCGACGATTTCTTCGAGGCCCCACTGACGGGCGGGTGATGTCGACATATGCCAATGCAGGCAGCCGCGCGCAGTCGCACGGCCGCTAATAAAGTGACGGGTTCCGCAAGATTACCGCGTTTTTCGTCCGGCAGCGGCCCGCGGCGGATCGGCCGGATGGCCAATGCTGCCGGTGCGCGCCGGCGTCAGATCGTGATGCTGCTCGCGTCGATCCAGCGCACGGCCCAGTCGCGCGCGTGCGCGATCGCTGCGCCTTCGTCGTTGAACTGGAGTTCGATCGGAAAAAAGCGATTGGCGACGAGTTCCCCGTCGCTCGATCGGGAGATCACGACGTAGGGCTTGAACGACCCGTCACTGGCGCGCGCGGGCGCGCAATTCAACAGATAACCGCGGTGCGTGAAGGCAGTAGTCGCTTGCATGAATCCGCCACCTCTAGTCCCTTGCTTTGTTGTTCACTACCCGTCTTTAAGGGTGCTGCGGCCCCCGGCGCGGGCAGAGACGGCGAGATTGCTTCCCTTGTCGCCGCTTCGCAGGAAAAGAATCATACTCTGTAGAAAACGCGTGTTCTAGCTGAAATAAATCACGACAAATCAATGCGCGCCGCGCGACCGCGGCGATCGCCCGCGCGCCTTTTCCCGTCGTGCCCGGAACGGGACTTGCTTCGATCCGGAGCGCTTCGCCGCCAGGAGACCCGCGATGGAATCGTCAGCTCAAGCGCACACCGCGCATCCGCGCAGCATCGAACTCGACAACGACGACACGCACGACAGCACCGTCGACACCGACGGCAAGAATCGCGAGGCGTCGCGTCTTGCAGGCGGCGCGATCTCGCCCGATCAAATCACGCGCAGCAACGCGTCGCTCGTCAACGCAATGCCCGAAGCCGGCGACGGCTTCGCGGGCTTCGACAGCCGCCCGGGCGGCAATCACCCGGCGTTCGCGCTGCGGGCCGGCTACACGGTGATCGAGAAAGGTTTCGATGCACCGCCGCACGCAGGCGACGAACTGTTCGGCCCGGTTCACAGGATGTACGGCAGCGCGTACTGGCCCGGACACGGACGCCGGCCCGAACGCGTGATCGAGATCGCCGCGGTGCCGAAGTAGCGCGCGGTGTTTGAATCGATCGTTCGTTTGCCGGAGCGACGCGCGGGTCGATGGCCGCGTGTGCCCGACCTGCGTTCGGTGCACGCGCGGGCGATCTTCCGTATCGGCATCGATACCGGCGCCGATTCGCGACGACGCGCGGGTGCGCAGCGCACGTTCGATCGATGTGAATGCATCGATGTTGATCGAAATCAGGCCGTTCGCGACGCGGTTGCGATTCAATAGAGGCACGCGCGCGAGCTTCGCCGAAGCGGACGGCGTCGTGCATCGGCGGACGGTGCCGCATCCCGGACCATCGCGCGACGCCGGTGCGACCTCTGCCGTCACGATGCGGTATCTGCACGGCGTTCGCACGCCGTCATCTCGCCACCGACTGCCGCAACGCGCCGCCGGGCCGGCCGACGCGGCGTCGCGATCCATCGCGCGCGTCGCAGCGCAGCATGCGACGCGCGCATGGCTTGCGCTCGGCGTGCCCCGCTGCAACGGCGCAAGCGCCGCGATCGCGCGCGCCGATCGATACGACCGGCGCGTCGCTGCAAAGTCCCTGCCGTTGGTTTACTCTGCCTCGCAACGACGCACGGTCTGCCCGGCCATTCGGCCGACTTCCGTTCAACCCGCCACTCGGAGACACTATGTACAAGCGCATTCTGGTTGCCATCGACGGCAGCGACACGTCCCGCCACGCATTCGATGCCGCACTCGCACTCGCGAAAGAGCACGGCGCGGAACTGCAGCCGTTCTACGTCGTCGAGAACGCCGCGATCTACTACAACGTGCCGGGCTACGATCCGTCCGTGCTGCGCGACCAGCTCGTCGCGCAAGGCAACGCGCTCGCGGCGGATTTCAGGAAGCTGATGCAGGCGGCGGGCGTGAAGGGCGAGACGCTGATGAGCGAAGCGTCGTCGCTCAACGACGTATCGACCCTGATCCTCGATGGCGCGAAAGCATTCGGCGCCGACCTGCTGGTGCTCGGCACGCACGGCCGGCGCGGGTTCCGCCGCCTCGTGCTCGGCAGCATCGCGGAACAGTGCGTGCGCCATGCGACGCTGCCCGTGCTGCTGATCCCGGCCGCCTCGCGCACGGATGAGCAGGAGAGCTGAGCAGGTCCGCGCGCGCACGGTTCATACGCAGCGGCCAGCATGCGCGCGCGATCGCGACGTTTTGTCACCCGACAGCGCCAACTTGCGGTGGGACAATGATTCCGTCGATTCAACGCCGGAGTAAACGATCATGCTGACGCCCGTCGCCACACGCCCCGCCGCCCCTTCCCATGCAGGCAGTTGGGCGCCCCGCCAGGCCCCTCACTGCTCGTCGTGCGCAATGCGTCATCTGTGCATGCCGCAGGGCCTCGCACCCGAAGCGCTCAGCCGCCTCGAATCGGTCATCTGCGCGGCTCGCCCGGTCAAGCGCGGCGAAGCGTTGTTCCGCGAAGGCGATACGTTCGACAACCTGTATGCCGTACGTTCGGGTTCGCTGAAAACCGTCGCCACGCGCCATGACGGCCGCGAACAGGTCACCGGCCTGCACCTCGCGGGCGAAGCGCTCGGCCTCGACGGCATCTGCGACGACACGCACCCGCGCACGGCGGTCGCGCTGGAAGACAGCTCGGTCTGCGTGATTCCGTACAGCGCGCTCAAAGCGCTGTGCTCGGAAGCCGGCACGATGCAACTGCGCATGCACAAGCTGATGAGCGAGCAGATCGTGCGCGAAACGTCGCAGACGATGCTGCTCGGTTCGCTGAATGCGGAAGAGCGCGTCGCCGCGTTCCTGCTCGACGTGTCGCAGCGTTACCTGAAGCGCGGTTACTCGCCGTCGGAATTCAACCTGCGGATGACGCGCGAAGACATCGGCAGCTACCTCGGCATGACGCTCGAAACGGTCAGCCGCACGCTGTCGAAGTTCCAGAAGCGCGGCCTGATCGAAATGCAGGGCCGCCTCGTGCAGATCGTCGACTTCGACGGCCTGCATCACGTCTGACCCAGCTCGGCGCATGTGATACGCGCCGCACGTCTTCCCCGTCCAGATCAGTCGAGAAACAGCGCGGCGCGCGCCTTCAGCGCCGCGCTGAAATCGTCGAGCCAGCCGATCGACAGGCGCCAGCTCTGCCAGTAAAGCTCGATGTCGACCGTCCGCCCGCGCGACATGTCGACCAGTTCGCCTGCTGCCAGCTGGCGATCGACCATCCGGTCCGGGCACATTCCCCATCCCAGCCCCGTTTCGCACGCGCGCAGATACCCGGCGACGTGCGGTATCCAGTGTTGCGGCGGATCGAGATCCGCACGTGTCACACGCCGGATGAAGCGCGCCTGCAGCCCGTCCTTCGGATTGAACATCACGCACGGCGCACGGCGCAGCGCATCGCGCGTGATGCCGGCGCCGAAATAGCGCTCGTGAAACGCCGGCGAACACACCGCGCGATAGCGGATGCACCCGAGCCGGGTCGACCGGCACCCCTGGATCGGCTCGGCCTGCGCGGTCACCGCGCCCTGCACGCTGCCGTCGCGAATGCGTGCGGCCGTGTAGTCCTGATCGTCGATCACGAGGTCGAGCAACGTCTCGCGCTCCATGCAGAACGGCCCGACCGCGTCGATGAACCACGTCGCGACGCTGTCGTCGTTCACGGCCACACGCAGCGTCGGCCAGGCGCTCGCGACCTGGCCCGGCAATGCGGGCATCCGGCCGCCCAGTTCGGCCTCGAGCAACTGCACGCGCTCCGTATGCCGGCACAGCAGCGCGCCCGAGGTCGTCGCGACGCATGGCTGCCCGCGCTTGACCAGCACGCTGCCGACGCGCTCCTCCAGCAGTTTCACGCGCTGCGACACCGCCGACGGCGTGACGTTCAGCTCCTTGGCCGCCCGTTCGAACGAGCCGTGGCGGATCACCGCCGCGAGGGCGTCGAGCAACGCGTAGTCCAGCATTAGATTTCCTTAATCTACATTAGGTTAATTAGCTTCTCTTATTCCGGAGCTGACCGCAGACTAGCGCTAACCGATTCACCCGTCTACTGCTGTCAATTCCCCATCATGAACTGGATCGCTTTTTCTCACGGCGTGGCCCTGTGCGCGTCGCTCATCGTCACCATCGGCGCGCAGAACGCGTTCGTGCTCCGGCAAGGCATCATGCGCTCGCATGTCGGCAAGATCGTGCTGCTGTGCGCGCTGTCGGACATGATCCTGATCGGCGCGGGCGTCGGCGGCGCGTCGGTGCTCGTCGAACGCTATCCGACCTTCGTCCACGCGGTGCTGTACGTCGGTCTCGCGTATCTCGCGTGGTTCGGCATCAACGCGCTGCGCCGCGCGTTCAAGCCGGGACACGAAACGCTCGACGTTCGCGGCGATGCAGTCGCGCCGCCGCCGCAAAGCGCGGCCGCGATCGTGCTGATGACGCTCGCGTTCACGTGGCTCAACCCGCACGTGTATCTCGACACTTTCCTGCTGATCGGCACGGCCGGCGCACGCGAACCGGAAGGCGCGCGCTTCGCGTTCGCCGTCGGCGCGATGTCGGTCAGCGTCGTGTGGTTCCTCGGGCTCGGATACGGTGCGCGACTGCTCGCGCCGTGGTTCCGCAAGGCCGTCGCGTGGCGCGTACTCGACGGCGCGATCGGCGGGATGGTGCTGTTCCTGGCGGCGGTGCAGTTGCGGTAACACATCCGCCGACCGAAGCGCGGGCGGCAGCTTGCCGCCCGCGTCCGCGACAAAATTCAGTTCCGGATCGAACGCAGCCGACCGGCTCACCATGCAACGGACGACACGTCCGCTATCCGCCGCGATTCCTCCGCCTCCACGGCCGCGTGCCGGCTGCACGATTTCGAGCGATCGGCGAGAATGTCCCGAGTCCCGCGACAACGGCGCAAGCGCGTCGCACCCCCGCCGTCTCGTCGCCGTCATCTCGTCCCATCCGTAGTTCGATCCCGTCACCTCGCAGATTTCGGAGAGAAACATGGCACTACGCACCCTCGGCACGTCGGACATCCAGGTTTCACCGCTCGCCTTCGGCGGCAACGTCTTCGGCTGGACCGTCGACGAGAACGCATCGTTCGCGTTGCTCGACGCGCTCGCCGACACCGGCATCAACTTCATCGACACGGCCGACGTCTATTCGGCCTGGGCGCCCGGCAACAGCGGCGGCGAATCGGAAACGATCATCGGCAAGTGGCTCAAGCGCTCCGGCAAGCGCGAACAGGTCGTGATCGCGACCAAGGTCGGCCTGCTCGCCGCGCGCGCGGGGCTGACCAGGGACAACATCCTGAAGGCCGCCGACGATTCGCTGCGCCGCCTGCAGACCGACTACATCGACCTGTATTTCTCGCACCGCGATCTCGCCGACACGGCCCCGCTCGAAGAAACCCTCGCCGCGTACCAGACGCTGATCGACGCGGGCAAGGTGCGCATCATCGGTGCATCGAACTACAGCGGCGCGCGCCTGCGCGAAGCCGCCGACATCAGCCGGCGCGACGGCCTGCCTGCGTACCAGGTGATCCAGCCGGAATACAACCTGATCGACCGCGCCGAGTACGAACGCGATCTCGAACCGGTCGTGCGCGACCTGAAGCTCGGCGTCGTCAACTACTACGCGCTCGCGAGCGGCTTCCTGTCGGGCAAATACCGCAGCGAGGCCGACCTGAAGAAGAGCGTGCGCGGCGATCGCGTCGCCGGCTATCTCAATGAGCGCGGGCTGCGCATCCTCGAGGCGCTCGACGACGTGTCGGCCAAGCACGGCACGCAGCCGGCCGCGATCGCGCTCGCATGGCAGATCGCACGGCCGACGATCACCGCGCCGATCGCCAGTGCGACGTCGCTCGAACAGCTCGCGCTGCTCGGCGAAGCGATCCGCGTGCGGCTCGACGACGACGATATCCGCAAGATCGACGAGGCCAGCGCAGCCTGAGGCCGTTTGCGACGGGCCGGTCGGTGGAATCGCGTCGTACGGCGGTTCCGCGGCCGGCCCGTGTCATCTGCGTTCCGGTGTCGTCGCATTCGCGACGCATGCAATTCGTGCGTGGGGGATCGATACAATGGCGTGCGCCCCGACGGCCGGGCGGCTCGACCTGATCGAACCGGTATCCGTGCCCGGACGAACACCACGCACGGAACCGCCCATGCCCCGGAACACCCGCCGCTCCCGTTACGCCCGCCTGCCCTCCGCAGCCGTCGCCGCGCTGCTCGCATTCGCGCCGGCCGTGTCCCATGCCGGCTGGTACGAGGTCGTGAACTACACCGGCACGATCGGCAGTGCCCCCGTCCACGTGTCGCTGCAGACTTACGACGCGCTCGACCACAACGACGCGGGCCGCTGGCGCGTCGACGGCAGCTACTACTACGACGCGCATCGCAAGCCGATTCCGCTGCAGGGCCATCGCGAGCCCGACGGCCGCATGACGCTGTGCGAGGCGTCGCCACCCGCATCGACTGCCGAATCGCCGGTCGTACCGCCCGCATCGCCGTCGCGGCCGAAGCCTTGCCCGATCGCGATCGCCGTCACGGGCAAAACGGCAACCGGTCTCTGGGACGATGGCCGGAAGACGCTCCCGGTCACGCTGAACGAAGTCGGGCGCCTGAACGACAACGATCGCGATCACCTTCAGCTCGACGGCACCATCGACATCCCGATGTGGTCCCGTATGAAGACGCACATGCTGATCGGCGCCTACACGCTGTCCGACCAATGCGGGATCGCGATGCGATCGCTGCGCGCGGTGAACATCGCGACGGGGCGCACCGATCGCACGATCGCGCTCGGATGCGATGCGGGGATGGTGATGACGCCGATCTACGCGAACGTCACCGATGCACAGCGCGCCGGTCACGTGACCGTCGAGTTCCGCGACAGCAAGATGGGCTACGAGCAGGACGTTTCGCTCGGACTGCCGGCCGGGTCGTCGAAGCAAGCCCGCGTCAGACCGGGCAATCTAGTCCGAATACGCGCGCATGTTTTGTCTGACACGGCCACCGTCGTTGACTCGGAAGGACATCCGCCCGCAACCCGCCGCCCCTCGCACGTCCCGGCCAGGCCCGGGTCTTTCACCGATTGACCGCGCCCCGCGACGTGCCCGAGACTGCGCCGCTCGGGCGGTCATTGGGAGAACGTCATGCCGGACATCAGCACGGGAAGCGTCACGATCTCGACGCGTGCCGTACGCGGCGACGAACGCGTCGACTTCTGGGTCGACCACGTCGCCCGCTCGCTCGTGCGCATCGAGTGCAGCGGAAAATCGTCCGAGGGCATCGACGCGACGCTGCGCAGGCGCGACCTCGGCCTGCTCGGCGTGTGCGACATCGTCGCGAACCGGCACGCGGTCGTGCGCACGCCGCACAACATTCACGCGGACCAGCGCGACGCCGTATTCGTCTGCCTGATGCACGAAGGACAAGGCTATACGTTCCAGGACGTCGAATGCATCCAGCATGCGCCCGGCGACATCGTGCTGTACGACACGTCGATGCCGTACGGCCACGGCTTCCCGGCCAACATGGCGATGACCGTGCTCGACGTGCCGCGCGATATCTTCGAGGCGCGCGTCGGTCCGTGGCGCTACCGCAGCGTCGTCAAGATCGACCGCGGCGACGGCGTCACGTCATGGGCCGTGCAGCGGATGTACGCGCTGCTCGCCGAGCCTTATGAAACGGCGCCCGCTGCACGCGAACAGCGCGCCGCGACGATGCTCGACGTGATGCAGTCGATGCTGCGGCTGCGCGACGGCGACGCGTCGCCGACCAAGTCGACCGTCCATACGCTGTCGCGCGCGAAGACGTTCATCGACAGCCATCTCGCCGACGACGATCTCGACAGCCAGTCGGTCAGCCGCGCGCTCAACCTGTCGCCGCGCCAGCTCGCGCGCGTGTTCGAGATCGAAGGGATGCCGCTCACGCGCTACATCCTCGCGCGGCGTCTCGAACGCTGCCGCGCCGATCTGCGCGACCGGTCGCTGAAACACCTGACGGTCAGCGAAATCGCGTTCCGCTGGGGGTTCAACAACAGCGCGCACTTCAGCCGCAGCTATCGTGCGCGCTTCGGCGAGACGCCGAGCGACACGCGCGTGCCGGCCGAAGCACGCTAGGACCCGTTCACGCCCGGCACCGCCGTGTCCATGCGAGGCAAGCATGGCGTCCGTCCCGGTCAAACAGGTCCGCATGCCCGTCGATAAGCTGGCTTCTTGCGCGGCGGTGCTCGTTCCGCCGCCCGACAGCAAGGAGAAGAAGCGGGATGGAGACGTACGACCATATCGTCGTCGGCGGCGGTTCGGCCGGCTGCACGGTGGCACATCGACTGGTGAAGGCGGGCAGGCGCGTGCTGCTGCTCGAGGACGGCCCGAAGGACGACAGCCTGTTCATCCGGATTCCGGCGACATTCATCCGCGTGCTCGGTACGCAGCGCACGGTGACGTTCGAAAGCGAGCCGCAAGCCGGCGCGGCGGGGCGCAAGACTTACGTGCCGCAAGGCCGCACGCTCGGCGGCGGCAGTTCGGTCAATGCGATGCTGTATGTGCGCGGCACGCGCGCAGACTATGACGAATGGGCCGCGCTCGGCTGCGCCGGCTGGGGCTGGGACGACGTGCTGCCGGTGTTCAAGCGCGCCGAATCGCACCTGCGGCTGTCCGAGCCGTTCCACGGCACCGACGGACCGTTGAAGGTCGGCGACACGCGCTTCCGGCATCCGCTGAGCCTCGCGTTCGTGAAGGCCGCGCAGGAAGCCGGCATCGCGTACAACGACGATTTCAACGGCGCCGTGCAGCACGGCGTCGGCTTCTATCACACGACGATTTTCGATGGACAGCGCGGCAGCACCGCGGCGACCTATCTCGCCGACGCGCTTGGCCACGCGAACCTGCGCGTGCTGACCGGCTGCCGCGCGACGCGCGTGCGCTTCGACGGCCGGCGCGCGACGGGCGTCGAATGGCGCACGGAAAGCGGCGCAGCCGGTTCGGCGGCCGCCCGCGCCGACGTCGTGCTGGCCGCCGGTTCGCTCAGTACACCGAAGCTGCTGATGCTGTCTGGCATCGGGCCGGGTGCGCATCTCCACGCGCACGGCATCGACGTGCTGCACGACAGCCCCGAGGTCGGCGCGAATTACCAGGACCATCTCGAAGTGTCGATTTACGGGTACAGCCACGCACCGATCAGCCTGCTTGGCGAGGATCGCGGGTTGAAGGCGCTGCGCCACGGATTGCAGTGGATGCTGAGCCGCACGGGCCTGCTGACGTCGAACGTCGTCGAATCGGGCGCGTTCGTCGATACCACGGGCGAAGGCCGTCCGGACATCCAGTTCCACGTGCTGCCGACGCTCGTCGGCGACGTCGATCGCGAACCACTGCCCGGTCACGGCCTGTCGATCAACCCGTGCCTGTTGCGGCCACGCTCGCGCGGCTCGGTGCAGTTGCGCGGCAACGATCCCGCCGCGCCGATCCGCTTCGACAGCGGCGCGCTATCCGACCCGGCGGACGTCGACGGCCTCGTGCGCGGTGTCGCGCTCGCGCGGCACATCCTTCGTGCGCCGTCGCTCGCGCGTGTCGTGCGCGAAGCCGAGCCGCTGACCGAAGACGCGCTGGCCGACTACGTGCGGCATCGCGCGAAAACCGTCTACCATCCGGCCGGCACGTGCCGGATGGGCAGCGATGAAAATGCGGTCGTGACGCCGCGTCTCGCGGTGCAAGGGATCGACGGATTGCGGATCTGCGACGCATCGGTGATGCCGCGCATCGTGTCGGGCAACACGAACGCGCCGACGATCATGATCGCGGAGCGCTGCGCGGAATTCTTGCTGGCGAATTGACGGCGCACTCCGCGCGGCAATGAAAATGAAAGCGGCGCGTGAATCACGCGCCGCCTCAACGTCGATTTCGCCGCTTCAACAGGCGCTGCGCAGCGTCATCGGCGATGCGCCGTAGCGTTCGCGAATCGCGCGGCTGAAGTGCGCCTGGCTCGAGAAGCCCCAGCGAAATGCGATCTCGCCGATGCTCGTCTTGCGCAACCGCGCATCGGTCAGTTCGCGGTGCGCATGCGACAGCCGCTCGAACCAGATGTGCTGCGTGATCGACTCGCCTTCGGCGGCAAACAGCCGGCTCAGGTGCCGCAACGACAGCCCGACCGCATCGGCAACCGCCTGCGGTCCCAACTCCGGCTCGCCGAGATGGGTCGCGATGTACTGCTTCGCGGTCAGCAGATACGACAACGACGCACGCGATGCGCCCGCACCGTTCACTTCGACGTCGATGAGTTCGGCAACCAGCGTGCGCGTGTGCTCGACGAAACGCGCGGCGTCGCCCTCGACCGGCTCCTTCATGAAGCGCTCGACGCTCGCGCGCAGCGTCGCACCCAGCATCGCGCCCGCCCCCGGCTTCGGCGCGATCCGCAGCGGCAGCGCCGCCAGCTCCGCATCGAAGCGATCGTCGAACGTCGTGATCGGAATGTCGATCAGCAGTTGCCGCATCGGTGTGAGGAATCCGAACAGATAAGGCACGCGGGTGTCGTACACGACCACGTCGCCGGCTTCCGCGAGCAGGCACCGGTCGCGCTGGATGAAATACGCGCGCCCGCTCAGGATCTGGCACGCAAACAGCGACTCCTTCGGCAACTGGCGCACCAGCGCGGGGCTGCGCTCGATCACGTGATCGCGGCCGCTGATGTCCGCGACGCCCAGGCCCGGCAGCGCGAGATCGGTTTTCTCGACCTCGAGCCCGGCCGGCGACAGCGACGAGCAGCGCAGCCCGACCAGCGTCGCGGCGTTGAACGCATCCCAGTACGCCATCCGGTCGCGCAGCGGCACGTCGGCCGTCGAGCCTCGCGTGCGTGAAAAAACGGTCGAATTCGTCACGTCGCCTCCTGCTGGCGCCTGTCGTGCGGAGCGGCACGGATTGGGGAATGGTGAGTCTTGTCGTTGGTGCAGTGCGATGTCCGGCCCGATCAAGCAATTCGTCCAGCCCAGTCAAGAGCGCCGCGCACCGGCTGGCTAAAGTCGTCCCCACGACACCAACCAGCAAGGAGACAAACCGTGGTCGACAAAGCCGTATCCGAATTCTGGCAAAACATCGCGCCGATTGCCAATCCGTTCAAGCCCGATGCGCTGCCCGAGGCTTACATCCAGAACGCGGCCACCGAAGACGAGCGCTATTACGTTCCGTTCACCGAAACGGTTTCGTCGCGGCCGTTGTGGATCTCGCCGTCGCAGAACAAATGGTGCGACATCCTGATGGCAAAGGAAGCGGGGCTCGTGAACCGGCACTACCACCCGCACGAAGTGTTCGCGTACACGCTGTCCGGCAAGTGGGGCTATCTGGAACATGAATGGACCGCGACGCGCGGCGATTTCGTGTACGAGACGCCGGGCGAAGGCCATACGCTCGTCGCGTTCGATCATCCGGAACCGATGCGTGCGTTCTTCATCGTCACGGGCCCGTTGATCTGGCTCGACGACGAAGGCAATCCCGACGGCTACTTCGACGTGCATTCGTACATCGCGATGTGCAAGGCGCACTACGAGAAAGTCGGCCTCGGCGCGCAGGCGATCGAGAAATTGTTCCGTTGACGCGCGACGAGGCCGCTCATGACATCCCATCCCTCCCCCAAAGTCGCATGGACGTATGAGAACAGGCTGCTGCTGATCCTGTTCATGACGTTCGGCTTCGTGTTCTTCGACCGCCTCGCGCTGTCGTTCCTGTTTCCGTTCATGTCGGCCGAGCTGCACCTGTCGAATACGCAGCTCGGCATGGTGTCGTCCGCGCTCGCGCTGACGTGGGCGCTGTCGGGCGCCGCGACCGGCGCATGGTCCGACGCACGCGGCACCCGCAAGCCGCTGCTGATCGCGGCGGTGCTGGGCTTTTCCGTCTGCTCGGCGCTGTCGGGCCTCGTCGGCGGCTTCGCGAGCCTGATCGCGTTTCGCGCGCTGATGGGCATCGCCGAAGGCCCCGTGCTGCCGCTGTCGCAATCGCTGATGGTCGAGAGTTCGACGCCGAGCCGCCGCGGGCTGAACATGGGCCTGCTGCAAGGCTCGGCCGCCGGCCTGCTCGGCGCGATGATCGGGCCGCCGGTCGTGATCGGCATCGCGACCACGTATGGCTGGCGCGAAGCCTTCTACGTATCGTGCGTTCCCGGCTTCCTGATCGCGTTCTGCATCTGGCGCTGGGTTCGGGAAGTGCCGCCCGGCGGCGTCCGGCATGCACAGGCCGAAGGCACGGCCACGCCCGGCGTGCAGGTCAGCCGCTGGGCGCTGCTGAAGGAACGCAACATCCTGCTGTGCGTGCTGATCAGCTGCTTCTTCCTCACGTGGTTCGTCGTGATCATCTCGTTCGCGCCGGTCTTCCTCGTCGAGAGCCGCCACCTGTCGCCGGCCGACATGGGCGTCGTGATGACCTGCCTCGGCGCCGCGTGGGTGTTCTGGGGCTTCGCGGTGCCGGCGATTTCCGACCGGATCGGCCGCAAGCCGACGATGATCGCGTTCGCGCTGATCGCCGCGCTCTGCCCGATCGTGCTGATCCACGTCAATGCGCTGTGGGCGCTCGGCGCGCTCGTGTTCGTCACGTACACGGGCCTCGGCTGCTTCACGCTGTTCATGGCGACGATTCCGGCCGAAACGGTGCCGCCGCGCGCGATCGCCAGCGCGCTCGGCCTGATCATGGGTGCGGGCGAGCTGATCGGCGGCTTCGTCGCGCCGACCGTCGCCGGCTTCGCCGCCGACAAGTACGGCCTGCAGTTCGCGATGTGGACGTCGGCCGCTGGCGCGATCCTCGCGTGCGTGCTGTCGTTCGGTCTCGTCGAAACCGCGCCCGCCGTGCTGCGCAAGCGCGCGCTCGCCGGTGCCGGCCCCCGTCTCGATACCCGGCACCTCGGAGGACGCTGACATGCGTGCACTTCAATGGCATGGCCCGCGCGACATCCGCCTGGTCGATCTCGACACGCCGCGCACCGGGCCCGGCGAGGTTCGCGTCGCGGTGGCCTATTGCGGGATCTGCGGCAGCGACCTGCACGAATATGCGGACGGGCCGCATGCGATTCCGGTCGACACACCGCATCCGCTGTCGGGCCGCACCGCGCCGCTCACGCTCGGCCATGAGTTCAGCGGCACCGTCGTCGAAGTCGGCGCGGGCGTGACGACGCTGGTTCCGGGCGACCGTGTCGCGATCGAGCCCGAGTATCGTTGCCACCAGTGCGCATACTGCCGCTCCGGGTCGTACAACCTGTGTGTGTCGATGGGCTTCGCCGGGCTGATGGGTGACGGCGGAATGGCCGACTTCGCGGTCGTGCCGGCCTACATGCTGCACCGGCTGCCCGACGACGTGAGCCTCGAACAGGCGGCGGTGATGGAACCGGCCGCCGTCGCGCTGCACGCGCTGCGGCGCGGCGAGCTGCGCCTCGGCGACACCTGCGCGGTGTTCGGGCTCGGGCCGATCGGGCTGTTGCTGATCATGCTCGCGAAGCTCCAGGGCGCGACGACGATCGTCGCGGTCGACGTGTCGCCGGAACGGCTCGCGGCCGCCGCGCGCTTCGGCGCGACGCATGCGTTCGACGCACGCTCGCTCGACGCGCCGGTGCTGCGCGACGCGATCCGCGAAGCCGCGGGCGGGCTCGGCGTCGACGTAAGCTTCGAGGCGGCCGGCCTGCCGGCCACGTTCGAAGCGGCGATGCAGGGGCTGCGCAAGGGCGGCCGTCTCGTGATGGTCGGCCTGATGCCGCATGCGAGCTTCGAGGCATTCCGCGCGGTCAACGACGAGCTGACCTTCACGGCCAGCGTCGGCTACCGTCACGTGTACGAAGACCTGCTTCGGCTCGTCGGGTCGGGCGCGCTCGACCTCACGTCGATCGTCACGCGTACCGTGTCGCTCGAAGACGCCGTCGCCGACGGCTTCGATGCACTGCTCGCCGATCGCGCGCAGATCAAGATCCTCGTTGCGCCGTCGCACCGGCCGGCGCGCCCCCTTCACACCATCGGGAGTATCGAACATGACCCGCCAGTGGTCGTTTGACGGCAAGACCATCGTCGTGACGGGCGGCACGTCCGGCATCGGCGCACGTACCGCGTTGCGGTTCGCGCAAGCGGGCGCATCGGTCGTCGCGCTCGGGCTCGATGCCGCCGGCCCGCATGCGCCCGTCCATCCGAGCGTTCGCTGCGTCGAACTCGACGTGACCGACAGCGACGCACTGACGCGTACGATCCGCGCGTTGCCGCGCGTCGATGCGCTCGTCAACGGCGTCGGCATCAGCCGGCACGCGGACGAATACCGGATGGACCAGTTCGAGCTCGTGCTGAACGTGAACCTGACGTCGGTGATGCGGGCGTCCGACGCCGCGCTGCCGGCGTTGTCGGCAAACGGCGGCAGCATCGTCAACGTCGCGTCGATGTACACGTACTTCGGCAGCAAGGATCGCCCGGCGTACAGCGCGAGCAAGGGCGGCGTCGCGCAGCTCACGCGCTCGCTCGCGCAGGCATGGGCCGAACGCGGCATCCGCGTAAACGCGGTCGCGCCCGGCTGGATCGACACGCCGCTCAGCAGCGGGCTGATGGCCGACACCCAGGCCTCGCGGCGGATTCTCGATCGCACGCCGCTCGGGCGCTGGGGCACGGCGGACGAGGTTGCGGACGTGATCCTGTTCCTGTGTTCGCCCGCCGCGTCGTTCGTCACCGGTGCGATCGTGCCGGTGGACGGCGGGTATTCGACGGTCTAGCCGAAGCAGTGCACGCGGGCATCGGCGATCGATCGGCATCGCCGATACCCGCGGGATCGACCGGTGCCGTTCCGGGCCCGATCGATTCGGTCGCCTTGCACCACCTTATCGTCCGATCAATCAGTAGTCCCATCAAAAATATTCCGGCATGACCGGAAACATGTGAGGAGCACATTGGAGATGACGAAAAAGACCTTGCTGGCCCTCGCGGCCTGCACGATCCCGGCCGCGTCGTTCGCTCAGAGCAGCGTGACGATGTTCGGTCTGCTCGACGCCGGCATCAGCTATGTCAGCAACGAGGGCGGCCACGGCAACGCGAAATTCGACGACAACATATTCTTCCCGAACCTGCTCGGCTTCGAGGGCAAGGAAGACCTCGGCGCCGGCACGCATGCGATCTTCCGGCTCGTCAATCAGTTCTCGCTCGCGAACGGCTCGATGATCGGCGGCGGGCTGTTCGCGCGCACGGCTTACGTCGGGCTGCAGAACGACCGCTACGGCACGCTTACGCTCGGCAACCAGTACGAGTTCATGGTCGATGCGCTGGCCGCGAGCGGCAACGAGATCGCGCAGGATCTCGTCGGGCTGTACGGCTTTCGCAACGGGCCATTCGACAAGCTCGCGCTGCCGAACAACCCGACCGGCGCCTTCGACTGGGATCGCGTCGCGGGCAGCAACCGCGTCGCGAACTCCGTGAAGTACACCAGCGCATCGCTGTCAGGGCTGACCTTCGGCGCGCTGTACGGCTTCGGGAACGTCGCTGGGTCGGTCGGCGCGAACAACACGGTCAGCGTCGGTGCGAGCTACGACAACGGCCCGTTCGGCGCGGGCGCCGCCTATACGAACCAGAAATACGGCGCGGCAGACGGGATGCCGGCCACGAGCGTGCGCAACTGGGGCGCGGGCGCGCACTACACGCTCGGCACGGTTACCGCGAAGGCGCTCTTCACGACCGTGCACAACGCGTGGAACGGCGCGGGCGCGTGGTCGGCGGAAGCGGGCGCCGCGTGGCGGCCGTCGCCGGTGTGGGTGGTCGGCGCGACCTATACGTACATGAAGGGCAACGACACGCTCGACAACGCGCACGCGCATCAGATCATGGCCGCCGTTCAGTACTGGCTGTCGAAGCGCACGATGGTGTATGTGGCCGGCGTGCATCAGCGCGCGAGCCACGGCAGCAATGCGCAGATCAATGGCGTGATGGATGCGGATGGCGCAGCAAGTGGCACGGTGCAGTCGATCGCGCGGGTGGGATTCAGTACGCGGTTCTGACGCACCGCACCCTTTGACGAAAATGCCCGCCCGGGTCGTCCCGGGCGGGCATTTCCATTGGCGCCACGCCGTCAGAAGCGTATGGTCACCGCCTTCGGCTCGGTGTAGGCGTCGATGAACGACGAACCGTACTCGCGTCCGATACCGGACCCCTTCGCGCCGCCGAACGGCACGGCCGGGTCGACCAGCGTATGCATGTTCACCCACACGGTGCCGGCTTCGATGCGCGGCACGTAGCGCAGCGCCTTCGACAGGTCGTTCGTCCACAGGCTCGCGGTGAGCCCGAACGGCGTGTCGTTCATCATCGCGATCAGCGCTTCCTCGTCGTCGAACGGCACGAACGCGCCGACCGGCCCGAAGATCTCCTTGCGATACGAAGCCGATTCCAGCGAGCGCGGCAGCACGATGGTCGGCTTCACGTAGAAGCCGTCGCGCGCATACGCGCCGCCGCCGGTCACGATCGTGTCGCCTTCCGTGCGCGCGAGCTCGAATGCGTCGAGACACTTGCGGAACTGCGGTTCGTTGCAGACGGGGCCGATCATCCCCGCGTCGTCCATCGGGTCGGCCGGCTGGAAGCAGTCGAGACGCGCCTTCATCTTCTCGACCACCTCGTCGAACGTCGAGCGATGCACGAAGAAGCGTTCCGCCGATGCGCACACCTGTCCGCTGTGCAGGAACCCGGCCTCGACGATGCCGTCGAGAATCCTGTCGACCGGCGTGTCCGGCAGGAACGCCGCGGCATTCTTGCCGCCCAGCTCGAGCGTGAAGCGCGTGAAGTTCGCGTTCACGGCTTCCTCGCCGATGATGCGACCGGTCGGCACCGACCCCGTGAACGACACCTTCGCCACGCGCGGATCGCGGATCACCTTCGAGCCGACCTGGCCCGTGCCGTTGATCACGTTGAGCGTGCCGGGCGGCAGGCCTGCTTCGGTCGCCAGCTCGGCGATGCGCAGCATCGTGAGCGGCGTGAACTCCGACGACTTGATCAGCACCGTGTTGCCGGTCGCGAGCGCCGCGCCGAACTTCCATACCGGGATCATCACCGGGAAATTCCACGGAATAATGCCGAAGACGACACCGAGCGGCTGGCGCAGCGTGAACGACGTGTAGCGCTCGCCGTTCATGCTCGGAAACGACGGCGCGAGCGTTTCGCCCGCAATCTTCGTGGCCCAGCCCGCGTAATAGCGCAGCCAGCGCGCGGACCAGCCGACCTCGATCACGCGCGACAGCCCGATCAGCTTACCCGACTGCGCGGTTTCGATCTGCGCGATCTCTTCGCCGTGCGCGTCGATCAGGTCGGCGAAGCGCAACAGGATGCGTTCGCGATCGGCCGGCGTCAGGCTGGCCCATTCGCCGCGAAACGCGCGATGCGACGACGCGATCGCGGCTTCGACGTCGTCGTCGGTCGCCTGGGCGACCGAGCCGATCACCGCACGCGTCGACGGATCGCGCACGTCGATCCGTTCGCCGCGGCCGGCCACCGCGTGGCCGTCGATGTAGTGACCGTGTTCGCGCCCGAGAAACGTTTTGACTTCGTCCAGCATCCGAACCAGTGCCATCTGTGTTCCTCCGGAAATTCCGTTGAATGTGAAGGTGAGTGTGAAAGGCCCGATCAGGCCGCCTGGGCGATCAGGTCCGATGCCTTTTCGGCGAGCGCGATGGTCGGCGCGTTCGTGTTGCCGCTCGGGATGCTCGGCATCGCCGAGCTGTCGGCCACGCGCAACCCTGCGATACCGTGCACGCGCAATTGCGGATCCACGACCGACGAAGCCGGATCCATCCCCATGCGACACGTGCCGACCGGGTGATAGACCGTCTTCGCCGCGCCGCGCACCCAGTCCTCGATCCCCGCTTCGTCGTCGGGCGGGCAGTCCGGCGAGAAGATCTCGTCGACGTGATCGGCGAGCGCCGGCTGGCGCAGGATCTTCAGCGCGAGCTTTGCGGCCCGGATCTGGCCGTCGACGTCGCGGCGGTCGGCCAGATAGCGGCCGTCGATGCGCGGCAGCGCCTCCGGGTTCGACGAGCGGATCGTCACGCGGCCGCGCGAATGCGGTTGCAGATGCCCGGTCTTGATCGTGATTCCGTGCGTGCGCCCCGCCGTCACGCCGATCGGATCGTCGAACGAATCGATCGTCGGCAGAAAGTGAAACTGGACGTCCGGCTGTCCCTGCCGGCAGGTATCGACGAACGCGAACCCTTCGAGCACCGGCGAAGTCAGGATGCCCGAGCGGAACCACTTCCACTGGATGCCGTGCTTCAGCGCGCGCCATCCCTTGTCCTGGCCGTAGAGCGATACCGGTGTGCGGATCGTCGCGTTGACCGACATGTGCAGGTGGTCGTGGAAGTTCTCGCCGACCGGCAGCACCTGCCGGACCGGCACGCCAGCGTCCTCGAGCACCTTTTGCGGCCCGATGCCGGATAGCTGCAGGATCTTCGGCGAACCGATCGCGCCGGCTGATACGATGATTTCGGCGCGGGCACGCGCGGTCACGCGACGATTGCCCTGCCGGTACGTGACGCCGGTCGCGCGGTCGCCTTCGATGTCGACGCGCTCGACCAGCGCATCGACTTCAAGGCTGAATTCCGGACGGTTCGCGATCGTCTTCAGGTACGTCGCCGCCGTGGAGCCGCGCTCGCCATTGAAGATCGTCGCCTGATAGAACCCGACGCCCTCCTGTCGATCGCCGTTGTAGTCGACCAGATAGTCGAGTCCCATCTGCTGGCCGGCCCGCACGAACGCCTGCGACAGCGGATGGCGATAGCGGATCTCGGTGACCTGCAGATGCCCGTCGTTGCCGTGGTAAGGCGCCGTCAGCGATTCGTTGTTCTCCGCCTTCGCGAAGTAGCGCAGCATGTCGTCCGCGCCCCAGCCCTTGCAGCCAAATTCAGTCTCCCAACGATCGTAGTCGTTGCGGTGCCCGCGCACGTACAGCATCCCGTTGACGGAGCTGGAGCCGCCGAGCACGCGCCCTTGCGGCACCGCGATCGAGCGGCCCTTCACGTCGTCCGACGGCTCGGCCGCATACGGCCACGTGTGGCGCGGAATGGCCTTCGCCAGCCCGCCCGGCATGTGGATGAACAGATCCTTGTCGTGGCCGCCTGCCTCCAGCAGCAGCACGGTGCCCTTGCCGCGCTCGACGAGGCGGGTCGCGATCGTGCAGCCCGCCGAGCCGGCGCCAATGACGATGTAGTCGAAAGTTCTATCGGACATCCTGATATGCGCCCGCGGTCGTCCGCACGACGGTCGCCGGCGCGCGCTGCCGCCGCATGCGTCCGTTGCCCGGCCTTCGGCAGGGTCTCCTTGAAAATCGGTGGTTGCGTTTCATGGCGCGAGCCAGCCCATGCGATTCGACAGGACAGCTTGCCGACCGCCTGTCGATTCTAGGGACGCTTCGTCCGCGCCGATCGGCGTTGCGTGCACACTTTTGGCTTGAGCGTGCAGATCGATGCGGTGCGATGGGGTCGCGGCGGAACGTGGAGAAACCACGATTGACGCCGCAGAGCCAGGCTCCCGACAATGGCCGGGTCTGAACGCGCATTCCTGTCGTTTGCATTAACCTTGACGCGTTCCCCGACCCTCCTCCCATTCCGGCAATGGCACACGAACTCGTCGTCGACGCCAGCAACAGCAGCGCGAATCTGCGCGACCTGATCGCGGACAGCTTCCTGCCGCTGATCTTTCACGACACCGGCCCGCAGTTCCGGATGTCGGTGCGCGTTGCCACGGTCGGTGGCCTGCGCATGGCGGACGTCGATACAACGGCGATCCGCGTCGATCGCGACCGCTCGCTCGCGTCGCGCGCCGACCGCGACTGCTACAAGATCCTGTTCCAGATCGCCGGGCAAAGCCGCGTCACGCAGCGCAACGCGACGTCGACCGTCAATCCCGGCGAGTGGGTGATCTACGATGCAACGCAGCCGTACATGATCGAATCGGCGAACGCGTCGCGCTTCGTCGCCGCGCTGACGCCGCCGAGAAGCGGCACGATGTGGCGCTGGTTCGTGGAGCGGGCGGGCGTGCAGGTGCGCCAGACCGTCGGCAATGCGCAACTGGCGCTTCAATCGATCCGTTACCTGATGGACGGGCAGGTGCCGAACGATCCGGAAAGCCTGTTCGGCTTCGAGCAGTCGACGCTGATGCTGCTCGATTCGGTGATCCGCCGCGAGGCGAGCGATTCGCGTATCGGCGCCGATACGCGAATCGCGACGCTGCGGATGAATGCGGAACTCTATCTGTCGCACCACTACAGCGATCCCGATTTGTCGCCGGACAAGCTGGCGAGCGCGCTGAACGTGTCGCGGCGCACGTTGTACAGCGCTTTGGCCGCGACGGAGCGGACGCCGCAGAGCCTGATTCAGGAATACCGGCTGCAGGCGAGCCGGCGCGCTCTGGAAGATCCGGCGGATACCCATCGCACGCTGCTGGAACTCGCGATCGCGTGCGGGTTTTCCGACATTACGCATTTTGGGCGGGCGTTCAAGGCGCGGTTCGGGTGCAGTCCGGGGGCGTATCGTGTCGCATACCGAACGATGCCGGGGGAATGACGCGCGTCAGCGCGCGATGCCCCGTGGCATGCGGCGAACTCCCCGGACCCGCGAACGATTCCGGCATCACGTGCGGTCGAACATTGCCGTACAACGTCGACCGCACCGCGCGTTCGATGCACCGGCCACCACACTCGCGCGGCGGCCACGAACATCGCCTTCGATGAC